>JABFWJ010000049.1 GCA_013362295.1 Thermoleophilia bacterium | reverse complement strand
CGGCACCGTCGTCCTCAGCCGCACATCGAGGCGAAGCGACGAGGAGCTGATCGAGCGGCTGACCACCGTGCGCGGGATCGGACGCTGGACCGCCGAGATGTACCTGATGTTCCAGCTCCGCCGCCTCGACGTCTGGCCGGTCGACGACCTCGGCGTCCGCCAGGGCTACGCCCTCGCCTGGAAGCTCGACCCGCCGCCGACGCCGAAGCAGCTCGAACCGCTCGGAGAGCGCTTCCGCCCCCACCGCTCGATCGTCGCCCGCTACTGCTGGGCCGCCGTCCCGCTGCTTCGACCCGGCGGCACGGCTGCGGCGCTTCGATAGCGAGCTGCACGAGGTTCATGCCGAGCACGAACGGCGGCTGATGAACGGCGTCACACGCCGTCAGGGCTCGAGCAGCACGAGCTCGGTCGTGCAGTCGATCGCGGCGGCGATCGAGCGGTAGACGGGGCAGCGTGGCATGTGGTGCTCGAACGCGCGCTCGATCGCGGCGCGGTCGGCGTCGGCGTCGACCCGCAGCAGGTAGCGGACGTGGATTCGCTTGATCACCAGGACGCCGTCCTCAACCTCGATCTCGCCCGTCGTCTCGCCCACCAGACGACCCTCGCTCGCATCGACCCGTCGCGCCTCCAGCGCGCCCCCGAAGGTGCCGGTCAGTCAGCCGCCGGCCGCGGCAACGATGTAGTCGAGCGTCGTCGCCCGCTCTGCGTCTCCGGGAGCGGCGACGCCGTAGTGCTCGGCGACCTCGTCGTGGACGCCGAAGTACACGGGCTCGTCCTCGCCCGGCAGCTCCGCGCGCCGCAGCGGGCCGCGGAGGCGCTCGATGCGCACGCGTGAGACGTACTTGACCTCGCCCATGAGGCTCCTTCCGCGATAGGGACGTCGTGCGCAGGACGTTACCGCGGTGCGCGGGAGCATCGATCACGTGGTCGCGACCTATGCGCGATCGGCGTGCGTCTTCGCCGCCGGCGAGCACGGCGAGTTGCGCGCCTGTGGCGCCCCCTCCTGCGGACGTTCTTCAGACCCCACCGTGCTCAACAGCGGTGGTGTCGGCGCCGTGCGGAAACAGAGCGCGTTTTGCCCGTCACTCCCGACGCGTCGCGACGCGCAGCTGACCAGCTAGCCGGCTCGTGTCGCGGCGCCGGCGATGGCAGGGCCACGCCGGCGCCGCGGCATGCGCCTTACTGCCAGGACCCGGCGGGCTGCCGCGTGGTCACGTTCAGCCGGTTCCAGGCGTTGATCGCCGCAATCGTGAGAACGAGCGAGGCGAGGGCCTCCTCGTCGTAGTGGCGCGCGGCCTCGTTCCAGACCCTGTCCGGGACCGGGTCCGGCCGGTCGGCGAGCCGCGTCGCCGCCTCGGCGAGTGCGAGCGCCGCGCGCTCTGCGTCGCTGAAGTACGGCGACTCGCGCCAGGCGGCGACGGTCGCGATTCGCTCCTGCGAGTCGCCCGCCTCACGGAGCTCGCGGCTGTGCATCTCGACGCAGAAGCTGCAGCCGTTGATCTGGCTCGCGCGCAGGTGGACGAGCATGTGCGTCGTCCGCGGCACGTCGCGGTTTCTCATCGCCTCCTTCCCCAGCGCGAGCATGGCCTGCAGCGCTTCGGGCACGGTTCCCGCGATATTGGGGATCCGCGGCTCAATCGTTTGGATGGTCGCCATCGTCACACCTCCATGGTCTGTCGGGTCACCTCTATGACACGACGGACGGAAGGTGTGTGACGTGGCGGAGCAGGACTGGCTGGCGGAGCGGTTCGAGGAACAGCGCGGGCATCTGTTCCAGGTCGCGTATCGCATGCTCGGCTCCCTGACCGAGGCCGATGACGCTGTGCAGGACGCGTGGCTGCGGGCGAGCCGTGCCGGCGCCGACGGCGTCGAGAACCTCGGCGGTTGGCTGACGACGATTGTCGCGCGCGTCTGCCTCAACGTTCTGCGCGCGCGGCGGACGCGCCCCGAGGAGCCGCTCGACGTGAGCGTTCCCGATCCGGTGGTGAGCGTCGAGCGCGACCCGGAGCAGGCAGCGCTGCTCGGCGACGCGGTCGGGCTCGCGCTGCTCGTCGTGCTCGAGACGCTGAGCCCGGCCGAGCGCGTCGCCTTCGTGCTCCACGACATGTTCGCGGTGCCGTTCCCGGAGATCGCGCAGATGCTCGAGACGACGCCGGCGGCGGCTCGACAACTTGCGAGCCGCGCGCGGCGGCGCGTCCGAGGCGCGGCGAGGTCGGAAGGCAAGCTCGAGGCGCAGCGCGAGGTCGTGGACGCATTCTTCGCGGCCGCGCGCGGCGGCGACTTCGAGGCGCTGCTGACCGTCCTCGACCCGGACGTCGTGCTGCGCGCCGACGGTCGGATCAGCCAATTCGTGCGAGGCGCGTCGGCGGTCGCGGGCACGGCGCTCCAGTTCGCGAACCCGGCCGCGCTGCTCCATCCGGTCGTGGTCAATGGCGGCGCCGGCGTCTTCGTCACGGTCGACGGCCGGCCGTTCGCGCTGATGGCCTTCACCGTCCGAGGCGGCTGCATCGCCGAGATCGACGCGATCACGGACCGCGAGCGCGTCGCGAGCCTCGCAGCGGGGGTGCTGCCGACCTGAGTCACAAACTACGCCGAGCACCGCCTCCGAACTACGCGATGGGTATGTAGAGGCGGCGCGCGCGGCGAGAGCTGGCACGAACTGGACACGCTGCTCGAACTGCCGTCCCGCCCGAACTGAAGCTGGGCCGCTCGGTGAGATTTGTCGGCTCCAGCGAGATAATCGAGCGGTGTCTGCGAGCTCCATGACCGCCGAGGCCGACCCCAGGCGCGGCCGTCTCGCCCGGCTCGCGCGCGTCCAGTACCGGCTGCTCACGTTCGCGCTCGTCCGCCTGAGGCACCGGCGGAGCGCGGCGCTGCTCGCGACGGGCGGGACCGCGATCGCGCTTGCGTTGGTGACGATGACACTCGTCCTGCAGAGCGCCGTCGAGGATCGGGCGTTCGCGGATGCGCTCCGCGCGGCAGCGCAGCCGGGAGTCGTGATCGGCACGCCGCTCACGACGAACGCCGTGTCGTCACGAGAGAAGCTCACGGAGCAGATTGCTCGCGATGGCTCGGCGTTCCAGCCGAGCGCGGGGTTCGTAACGCCGGACAAGTCGCTTCTCTTCATGGAAGACGACCTCGGAGCCGACTTCGAGCTGGACAGCGGTCGCCTGCCCCGGCCCTGCACACGAAACCGTTGCGAGTACGTCTCCACCGAGAGCAGCGTGGTGACCGGGTTCATCGTCGGCGGAGCGGGCGGGCCGCTTCGCGTGCCGGGCGTCCGCGCCGTCAAGGTCGGCGTCGTCCACGTCAAGTCGAGTTCGCTCATTCCCTTCCTGCACAACGAGCGCGTCGCCGTCGTCTCGGGCTTCCGCCTCCTCCAGGACCGCAAATTGACGGTCGGCCAGGGCGGGCTGTCCTGGAGCGCGCCCTTCTCGAACATCGTCAGGCACCCGTGGGACGTCGACCGGTCGATTGAGCGGCTCACCCGCCTCCGCTCGAACCTTGCACGCATCACCGACCCGCTGTTCATGGACAGTCAGTTCGACGTGCTCCGGGCCGGGCGCAGCGACGCTGCAACCGCCGGCAGGCGTCTGCTCGTCGTCTCCGGCGCGATGATCGGCGTGTTCGTCGCGTTCCTCGTGCTCGTCGCGACGCGCCTGCGTGCCGACGCCGAGCTGCTGCGCGAGCGGCTGGCGATCGCGAACGCCTCGCGCGCGCAGGTTCGCTTCCTGACGCTCTTCGAGTACCTCGTCACGACTCTCGCGGGGATGCTGATCGGCGTCGTGGTGGGAGAGATCGCTGGTGCTGCCTTCGCGGAGCGGCTTAGAGGCGCCGGCGTCGACTCAGCGCTTCATGTCGCCGCATCGGGCCGCTCATGGCTCGTGTGGGCCGCAGCCGGCGCAGCAGCGCTCGCCGTGTTCGTGCTCGTCGTCTGGATCCGCACGACGAAGCTCGCGGAGATCGGCGCCGCGATCGCGGCCGTGGCACTTGTCACCGGCTTCCTGAACGGCGGCCTCGATGCGAGCCGGATCGGCGATGCGAACGCCGGCGTGATCGCGTTCGTGATCCTCGCTCCCGCGCTCGCGGCGACCGTGGTCGCAGTCGCGGGCGCCCGGCTTTTTCGGCCGCTGCTGCTTCTGTTCGCGCGACTCGCCGCACGGCTGGGGACAAGCACGCGCCTCGCCGCACTGAGCCTGGCGCGGCGCCCGGGTGATGCAGCCGTCCTCGTCGCCTTCGTCGGCGCGACCCTGGGACTCGCGCTCTTCCTCGCTGCGTACCGGACGACACTCGACCGCAGCCAGCACGACCAGATCGCCTACGCGACTCCGGCAGACGTTCTCGTGAGCGAGGACCTGCGCGCGCTCGTCGCCGTCAACACGGTCCCGCTCGCGCGCTTCCCCGGCGAGCGCAAGCTGCGCGTGATGCGGGCCGCGGGCGGGATCCCGCAGCTCGACAACGGCGGCTTCACGTTGATCGGCATTCCCGCCGCTGACTTGGGGGAGCTGAAGGGCTGGCGTAGCGACTTCAGCGACCTCGGTCTCAACGAGGTCGGGCGGAGGCTGCAGCCGCCGTCGAACGTCGGCTTCCGAGCCGTGCCGCTCCCGGCGAACCGCACGGTCGTCACCTTTCCGATCAAGGCCTCCGGCGACGTACTCGACATCTCGGCGACGCTCCTCTCGGCCACGGGTGACTTCCAGGACGTCTCGGTGGGCGACACACACCGCGCACGGCTGCGCCTCGTGATGCCGAAGGCCTTCCGCGGAGGAAGCCTGGTCGGCTTCTCGTTTCAGCCCGGCGGCACCGCACCGAACCCGAACGCGGGCGAGCTCGCCGACGAGGTCGCCCTGGGCTCGCTGCGAATCGGCCCCGTCGCCTGGGCGGACTTCAGCCGCTTCCGCGGCGTCAACGGCGTTGCGGCGCGCCCGTCGCACCACACGGTTCGCGTCCGCTACGCGGTCGGAACCGAAGCCGTGGCCCGCCTGCGCATGACGCCGCCCACGGACGGGCGACTGGTGAAGATCGCCGTCTCGCCCGACCTGGCACGCGCGGCCGGGGCCCGCGGAGTGCTGCCGATCGACGTGCTCGGCACGCAGGTCGGAGCCCGTGTGGTGGCGGTCGTGAACCACTTCCCGACCGTCGCGGGCAACGTCGTCCTCGCCGACCAGCAGTGGATCGCCACCGCGCTCAACGCCGCGGACCCCGGGCCACCGTTCTACAACGAGGTCTGGATCGACGACCGGCAGCCGCAGCGCGTGGAGCGGTCGCTCGCGCGGCCGGCGTTCCTCGGCATGAGTGTGGCCAGCCGGGACTCGGTCGCGCAGGCGTCGCGATCGAGCACGATGGTGCGCGCCGTGCGCGACCTGTTCCTGGTCGGCGGCCTGGCCGCGGCCGCGCTGGCCGTGCTGGGAATGGTGCTCACTGCAAACGCAGACGTCCGTACGCGGCGCTGGGAGATCCTCGACTTGCGGGCGCAAGGCGCCGACCGACGCTGGCTGGGCGCGTTCGTCCGGCGCCGGCTCGTCATCAGCTGCGCCTTCGCCGGCCTGGTCGCCGCCGCCGCCGGGACAGCGCTCGTCTTTGCGACCGTCTCGCTGCTGCGCATCGGCGCCGATTTCCGGCAACCGGACCCGCCCGTGCGCATGGCCGTTCCCTGGACCCTCGTCGCCGTCGCGGCACTCGTGCTCGCCGGGCTGACCGGACTGCTCGCCGGCGCGCTCGTGCGCGGTCAGCTGCGGGAGCTCGGACGTTCGCGCACGTGAGCGCGATCGAGGTCAAGGACGCCTTCCTCGTGCACTCCACGGACGAGGGCGAGGCAGCCGCGCTGCAGGGGTTGTCGCTCGAGGTGCCCGCGGGCGAACTGCTCGTGATCGTGGGGCCGAGCGGCTCGGGGAAGACGAGCCTCCTCCGCGCGCTCGCGGGCCACATCCGGCCGTCGACCGGCAAGATCGTCGTCTTCGGCGAGGACGTGGCGAAGCTGGACGAACGCCGGCTCGCCGCCTTTCGCCGGACGACGCTCGGGTACCTCGACCAGCACTACTGGCGGGCGCTCTCGCCCGAGCTCCCGATCGTCGAGCTCGTTGGCCTGCAGCTGGCGCTGCGCGGCTGGGAACGGGAGGCCTGGCGCAGTCGCGCCGAGGAGTTGCTCGCGGCCGTCGGCCTCGCCGACAAGGCGGCTGCGGCGGTCGGCGCCCTCTCCGGCGGCGAGCAACAGCGCGTCGCGCTCTGCGCAGCCGTCGCCCACCATCCCCGTCTGCTCCTGGCCGACGAGCCGACCGGCGAGCTCGGCGCCGGAGACGCCGCGCAAGTGCAGCAGCTCGTCCGCCGGCTGTCGCAGTTGGTCGGCTGTACGACCATCGTCGTCACCCATGACGCCAGTTGGCGCGACGTCGCCGACCGCGTCGTCGGCATCCGCGACGGACGCGTCAGCGACGAGCTGCGCGTCGAGCTCGGCTCGGGAGAGACGCTCGTGGTCGACGAGCGCGGCTGGCTGCGCATCCCGGACGAGGTGCGCTTCCGGGTCGGGCTCGGCGAGCGCGTGGCGGTCGAGAGCCGCGACGGCACGGTCGTCCTCCGGCCGGTGGCGGAGGCGCGAGGCGAGGTGACGTCCTCTCCGGCAGGGCCCGCCTCTTCTCCACGCGCAACGCGACGCCTGCGCACGCCCGTCCGCGTACAAGGCCTCTCGAAGACCTTCGGGAGCCAGCGGGTCTTCGACGGACTCGACGCGGAGTTCATCAAGGGGAAGCTGAGCGTCGTCACCGGCCCGTCGGGCTCGGGCAAGACGACGCTGCTCCGGATCATCGCCGGGCTCGAGACCTTCGACCGGGGCGAGGTCTTCGTCGAGGCGACGCCGGTCTTCACGCTGAGCGAACGCGAGGCGAGCGCGCAGCGCCGCACGACGATGGCCTATGTCTCCCAGCAGAGCCTGCTGATCGACGACCTGACGGCGCTCGAGAACGTCGAGCTCAGCCTACGGCTGCGAGGGCTCGACACCGGGACGGCCGAGGCAGCGCTCGAGCAGCTCGCGCTCGGCGCCCGGAGCGCGCACCGCCTACGGCGCCTGTCGACCGGCGAGCGTGCGCGGGTCGCGCTCGCGCGGGCGATCGCCGCCGACCCGCCAATCGTCCTCGTCGACGAGCCGACGTCGCGACTGGACGAGGCCAATGCCCGTCTCGTGACATCGCTCCTGGCCCGGATGGCCCGCGAACGCGAGGCCTGCGTCATCTGCGCGACGCACGACCCGGTCGTCGTCGCGCTCGCGGATGACGAGCTCTCGCTCGCGCAGTAGCCGGCGACTATTCGCCGATGAGCACGGGCGTGGCGTCAAAAAGAACGGCCGCGCGGCCGAAGTCAACGGCCTGCCGATTGCCGAGAAGCTCCGCGAACGCGACGAACCGCAGCGCCTTACTCGCGTCCGCAGACCTCTGAACCACGCGATGGGGATGTGACGCGGAGCGTCACACGGATAGGCTGCTCGCCTGAGCATTCTCGGAAATCGCGTCCTCCGTAAGGAGGACCCCCGCTTTCTCCGGGGCGAAGGACGATACGTGGAGAACCTGTCCCTGGAGGGCGCCCTCACGGTCACGTTCGTTCGCTCGCTGCTCGCTCACGCCAACATCGTCGACGTCGATGCCACGGCGGCGGAAGCCCTCCCGAACGTTCAGGTCATGACGGCGGCCGACCTGGATCTCGGAGTGTTCGGGCCGGGGTTCCCCGACGTGAACCCGAGCATGGGACGCCCGCTCCTGGTCGTCGACCGGGTCCGTTTCGTCGGCGACATCATCGCGATCGTGATCAGTGATGACAGCGCGACAGGCGCGGACGCCGCAGAGCTCGTGTACGTCGACTACGACCAGCTGCCGGCAGTCGTCAGCCCACACGAGTCCGCGAAGGACGAAGCACTCCTCTTCCCGGAGGCCGGCACGAACGTCGCGACCCGCGCAGGCTCGCCCGAGCATGACGAGAACCTGTTCGACGGCTGCGACGTCGTCGTTTCGGGCACCTTCGTCAGTCAGCGCATGGCACCGTGCCCGCTCGAGGCGCGCTCGGCCGCAGCCGAGCTCGGACCGGACGGACGCATCACTGCCTGGCTCTCGACGCAGACGCCGCACCAGGACCGCACGGCGCTCGCGGAGACACTCGGGCTCGACCCGGCGCAGATTCGCGTGGTCGGTCTTGACGTGGGCGGCGGCTTCGGCGCGAAGACGCTCAACGTCGAGGAGGTGCTGGTCGTCTGGCTGGCTCGCCGGCTCGGGAGACCCGTGCGCTGGACGGAGACGCGCAGCGAGAGCATGACGGCACTTCCGCACGGGCGGGCTGCGAGCCTGGAGTACACGATCGGCGGGACGCGGGACGGCAAGGTGCTCGCCTATCGGCTCGAGGTCCTGCAGGACTGCGGCGCGTACGCATCTGTTGGAGCGGTCCTGCCCGGCCTGACAGGCCTCATGGCGAGCGGCGTCTATGCGATTCCACGGATCGAGTTCGAGAGCCGCTCGGTGGTGACGAACACGACCCCGGTCTCGGCCTTCCGTGGCGCGGGCCGGCCCGAGGCGTCGCAAGCGATCGAGCGGGCGATCGACACCTTCGCGGCCGAGCTCGGCATGGACCCGGCTGAGGTCAGGCGGAGGAACTTCATCCCGACGAACGCGTTCCCCTACACGACCGCATCCCATGCGGCCTACGACTCGGGTGACTATGAGGGCGCGCTCGAACTGGCGCTCCGCTCGGTCGGCTACGACGCGCTGCGCGACGAGCAGCGGCAGCGCCGCGAGCGGGCTGCCACCACGCAGCTCGGAATCGGCATCTCCTGCTATGTCGAGATCACGAACGGCATTGCCGAGATCGAGTTCGGCGAGGTCGAGATCACGCGAGACGGCGGAGCAATCGTTCGCACCGGGTCGTTCTCGCACGGCCAAGGCCACGAGACGACGTTCGCGATGATCGCGGCCGAGCGGCTCGGGCTGCCCGTCGAGAAAGTGACCGTTCACAAGGGCGACACGGACGAGGTCGCCAGGGGCACCGGAACCTACGGGTCGAAGTCGACCCAGATCGGCGGCGCGGCGGCGAGGCTCGCAGCCGACGACGTGCTCGAAGTCGCGAAGCAACTCGTCGGCGACTACCTCGAGGCGAGCCCGGCCGACATCGTGCTTGACCCGGCCCTCGGCCGCCTGCACGTGGCCGGCGCCCATTCGCTGGGGATTTCGTGGGCCGACCTCGCCCTGCGTGCTTCGGCCGACGGGCGGCTGGCCGAGCTGAGGGCGGAGCACGAGTTCCAGGCCGCCGCGCCGACGTTCCCATTCGGCGCGCACGTCGCCGTCGTCGAGGTCGACACGGAGACGGGCCGCGTCGAGCTGCGGCGGCTCGTCGCCGTCGACGACGCCGGCACCCTGATCAACCCGTTGATCGCGCAGGGCCAGGTGCACGGCGGGATCGCGGCCGGCGTCGCGCAAGCGCTCTACGAGGACTTCGTCTACGACGACGACGGGAACCCTCTGACCGGCACCTTCGTCGGCTACGCGTTCCCGTCGTCCGCCGATCTTCCGTCGTGGGAGGCGGTCGAAATGGAAACGCCGACGCCTCTGAATGTGCTCGGGGCGAAAGGAATCGGCGAGTCGGGGACGATCGGCGCGACGCCGGCCGTCCACAACGCGGTGGTCGACGCTCTCGCGCCGCTCGGCGTGCGCAACGTCGACCTGCCCGCGAACGGCGAGAACGTCTGGCGCGCCCTCCGGAAGGCGAAGGCATGACAAGCGTCGCGCTCACGGTGAACGGCTCGCGCTGCGAAGCGGACGTCGAGCCGCGGCAACTGCTCGTGTACTTCCTGCGCGACCGGCTCGGATTGAAGGGCACCAACGTCGGTTGTGACACGACCTCCTGCGGGGCGTGCACCGTGCTGGTCGACGATGAATCCGTCAAGTCGTGCACGGTCTTCGCCGTGCAAGCCGACGGCAGCGAGGTCACGACGGTCGAGGGCCTCGCGCGCGGCGACGCGCTGCACCCGGTGCAGCAGGCGTTCCACGAGCAGCACGCGCTGCAATGCGGCTACTGCACGCCCGGATTCGTGCTGGCCACGGTCTCGCTCTTGAAGGAGAACCCCAACCCGTCGGAGACGGAGATCCGCGAGGGCCTCGAGGGCAACCTTTGCCGCTGCACCGGGTACCACAACATCGTCAAAGCAGTGCAAGCGGCGGCGAGGGCGGGAGCATGATCCCTGCGGTCTTCGAGTACGAGCGTGCGGGCTTCGTCGACGAGGCGGTCGAGTTGCTCGGTCGCGACGAGGAGGCGAAGCTCCTGGCAGGCGGGCACTCGCTCATCCCCGCGATGCGCTTGCGCTTTTCGCGCCCCTCGTTGCTCGTCGACATCGGCCGGCTCGACGACCTGCGCTACGTGCGGGAGCACGGCGACCGGATCGCGATCGGCGCGCTCACTCGGCATGCGGACCTCGTCGGCGATGCGATGCTCAGGGAGCACTGTGCGCTGATCGGAGAGGCTGCCGCGCTGATCGGCGACCCACAGGTACGTCACCGCGGCACGATCGGCGGCTCGGTCGCCCACGGCGATCCAGCGTCGGACCTCGGAACGATCCTGCTCACGCTCGACGCCGAGTTCGTCGCGCGCGGACCGGGGGGAGAGCGGGCGATCGGGGCCGGAGCGTTCTTCACCGGCCCGTTCGAGACCGCGCTCGAGCACCAGGAGGTGCTCACCGAGATCCGCGTGCCGAAGACAGCGGGCACGTACCTCAAACATGTCCGGCGCGCACACGACTGGGCGACCGTCGGCGCAGCCGCGGCGCGGGTCGACGGACGCGTTCACGTCGGTCTGACGAGCATGGGGCCGACATCTCTGCGCGCGCGGACCGTCGAGGACGCGCTCGCCGACGGCGCTACGCCGGCCGACGCCGCCGCGCATGTCGCCGAGGACGCCATGCCGCCCACCGATGCGAGCGCGAGCAGCGAGTACCGTCTGCACCTCGCGCAGGTGCTCGTCCGGCGCGCACTGGAGAGAATGTGACCTCTCGCAGGTCTGCCGCGACGAGCTGATGGCGCTCTCGTAGCGTCCGCACGGCGCCTGGCAGACGCGCTTCAGGAGCACTACGACGAGGTCGCGAGCGCGCCCTTCTACCGGCCGATGCTCGACGCACTCGAGCCGCCGGCTACACGCTCGACCTCGTCTTCGCCGGCCTGGACGTGGCGGACTTCTCCTTCCCGGCGACGCCGGAGAACGCGCTCTCGAGCTCGCTGCCGCTGCTGAGCGCGCCGTCGAGCTACATGAGCATGGGCGCCGCAGGCTCCAATCTGGTTCGGCTGCGCCGAATCAGATTCGGAGAGCGTCGTCGACGAACTACCGCTCAGTCGTACGGTGATCTCAGGTCTTACAGGTAGCGCCGAAAATACGACAGACAAAGGAGTGACACCGATGTCCGCTACAGCCGTCAGAAGAGAGCTCGCACACCGCGTTTCGAACGGTGTCAGCGTCTCACTGTTCTGGGATTCCGTCGGTGACCGGCTCAACCTCGAGGTCTACGACGAGACGAGCGATGAGTACTTCGAGCTCGACGTGCCGCGCGGCCGCGCACTCGACGCCTTCCAGCACCCCTACGCCTACCGCGCCCGGGCTCAGGCGCTCGAGTTCTACGAGCCGCTGGCGGCCTAGGTCGAATTACTCGACGAGAACGTGGGGCGGAAGGCGATCGGCAGTAGCAGACGTGCTCGCCGACCCGAACGCGCCCGCCCGCGCGGCCTGAGCCGGATGCATCTCGTCCTCGCGGCAGCCGGGGCCTCGTCCGCGTTCGGCGCCCCCGACCAGGAGTACCTGTTCCAGGCGAGGCAGATGCAGGCGTTGTCCTTCGCCGCGCACATCCCGCTCGTCTGTTTCGGCATCGCGTTCCCCGCGTTCGTCGTCTTCGTCGAGTGGCTGCACCTGCCGACCGGCGATCCCGTCTACCGCGTGCTTGCGAGACGGTGGTCGAAGGTCATGCTTCCGCTGTTCGCCGTCGGGGTCGTCACGGGGACGATCCTCAGCTTCGAGAGGTGACCCGCTCGACGTCCGTGCCGTGAGCGACCAGCACCTCGCTGACGAGCGCGGGCGGGAAGAGGCCGTGCTCGACCACACCCGGCGTTCCGGAGAGGCGCGCCGCGAGCGCCGCTGGGTCGCCGACGGGGCCGAGGTAGTCGGCGATCAGGTTGCCGTCGGGGCTCGGCGGAACGTCCCGCAGCTCCGCGGGCGACAGTGCGGCCAGCGTCGTCGCGGCGCCGAAGCGGAGGATCTCGAGCGGCACCGGCGGGCGCAGCGCCTCGACGAGCTTGTCGGAAGAGGCGACGACGACGAAGCGCCGGGCCGCTGCCGCGACGATCTTCTCGCGCGTGTGCGCGGCGCCTCCGCCCTTGACGAGCCAGCGGTCCGGGGCGATCTGGTCCGCCCCGTCGATCGCGATGTCGAGCGCCCCCAGCTCGTCCAGCGGCTCGACGATGAGGCCGAGAGCGCGCGCAGCTTCCTCGGTTGCGGGCGAGGTCGCGACGCAGCGGATCTCGAGCCCCCGCGCCGCGAGTGCAGGCAGGAGGAATGCGACGGTCGAGCCCGTGCCGAGGCCGACCTTCGCGCCGTTAGGCACTAGCTCCGCCGCGGCCTCCGCGACGGCGCGCTTCTCGATGTTCTCGGTCTCTGCGTGCATGCGGCAGAGAGCTTGGCACCGCGGCCGCCGCCTCGCACGGCGAAGTCGCCGGCTTGCGACGGCCGCGATGCTCGTCCTTTCAGTCGTCGCCTTCCCCGCGGATTCGCACCAGCTCGTTCGCCGTCACGAAGCGTGCGACAGCCGCACCCATGCCGACAGCCGCGTCGCAGGCGAAGCGGAAGTGGATGCCGCCCCAGACCCGCGCGTCCCCAACCTGCGCAACAGCGGACGAGAAGCTCGTAAAGCTCCGTTGGACGCCCGGCAGTCCGGCGGAGGTGAGCGTGAACGCGGTGTCGTCGCCGTAGATGCTCGCAAGCACGGAGGCTGCCGCGTTGCTCACGCCCGGATGGCCTGCGGGGTACTCCTGGAACGGGGGTGTCGCGAGCAGCGGCGTCCACGACGGATCGGCGCTCGTCTCGTCGTTGCCGTCGGTCGCGGCCTGGCGGATCGCCGTGATCGGCCGCCAGGTATCGAACGCGTTCTTCGCGTTCCAGATCGAGATCACCGCATCGATCAGCGCGATGTTCACCAGGGCCAGCCTGCGTGCATTCGTGAGCAACGAGACGTCAGCCCGCTCCGCGAGGTCGTCCGCGGCTCGGTTCCAGATCGCGGCCGGCGGGTCGCCTGCCCAGAAGAGCGCGGTCTGGGCCTGCTCGGCCGTGCGCGTCGCGCTCGTCGCGCTGCCGATCGCCTTGACCTCGTTGAAGTCCGCCGCATACCGTGCGCTGCCGAGCGGCGGGGGCGCAGCCGGGAGGAACTGCGACGGCGACGTCAGTGCGAATGGTGTCATCGTCGCGAACTCGCGGAACAACGGTCCCGCGAATGCAGGCGGTGCGGGCTGCCAGCGGCCCGGCACGCTGACCGGGGCGTACGGCGGCAGGACTGATGAGAACCCGTCGAGGCCCCGCCAGGCGAGGATCGCGTCTGCGACCGTCTGCCACCATTCGATCCCGCGGGCGACGGACCGGCCGCCGCCGTCGGAATTGTCGTCGAGTTGGGCAAGGGTCTCGGCGAGCTTGGCGTCGAGCGTCGCTTGCTGCTGCGGGAACAGGGCGACGAGCGTCTCGTGCGCCGCGCTTGCCGCGGCCGCCTCCCGCGAGGCTCCGCGCGGAGCAGCCGGCTGGACGTGCACGGCCGTGTAGCGACGCGCGATCCCGTTGACCGCGTCGAACACCGCCGACTGCACGATCGCGGCCGCGCGCATCGCGGGCGGCGGCGCCGTGTGCGCGGTGTCGATCGCGTCGACCATCGCGCGGTCCCAGCTCGTGACGACGTCCGCGTTCGCCGCCGTGGGAAACGCCACGGCCGCGACTACGAGCGCCATCGGGACAAGCTTGAGCATGTCATCCTCCTTCCGAGGTGACCGAGCTGTGCCGCCCGGACGGCGCCTTGATCCGAGGACGCCGTAAAAAGCCCGTAAACGGTGGCCTTGGATTGCTGCAACGGCCCTGTTACCGTCGGAGAGGGAGGCAAGCTTGGAGTTCAGAATCCTCGGCCCGCTCGAGGCGCGCGAGGGCGATCACGCGGTTCCGCTCGGCGGGCCGCGACAGCGGGCATTCCTCGCCGTGCTCCTCCTTCACCCCAACGAAGTCGTCTCGCGCGATCAGCTCATAGACGCCGTGTGGGGCGACCGCCCCCCACTGTCGTCGGCCGAGATCGTTCGCGGGTACGTCTCTCGATTGCGGAGGGCGCTCGAGCCGTCGGTAGGGCGGGGCAGCTCGTACCGCATCCTGCAGACGCATCCGACCGGATACCTGCTCGAGGTGCTGCCGGATACGCTCGACCTCGACCGCTTCGAGGTCATGCGCAGGCATGCGCGGGCCGCGAGCGCGGACGGCGATCCTCGAGCAGCAGCGAGGCTGCTTCGGGAGGGGCTCGCTCTCTGGCGCGGGCCACCGCTTGTCGATTTCGCCTACGAGCCCTTCGCGCAGAGCGAGATCGCGCGCCTGGAGGAGCTGCGCGTCGTGACGCTCGAGGAGCGCATCGAGGCGGAGCTTACGCAGGTTGATCTGGGCGACCTCGTGGGAGAGCTGGAGAGCCTGGTCCACCGATATCCGCTCCGGGAACGCTTGCGCGCGCAGTTGATGCTCGCGCTCTATCGCTCCGGCCGTCAGGCGGAGGCGCTCGAGGCGTATCGACGCGCCCGGGTCACGCTCGTCGAGGAGCTTGGCATTGAGCCCGGCCCGGAGCTTCGGGAGCTCGAGGCGGCGATCCTGCGGCACGACAGCGCGCTCGCTCGAGCGCCTGCCTTGCGCGGCTCGACCGAGGCTCGCGCCCACACACGAAAGACGGTCACCGTGCTCGCCTGCGCCCTCGCTGTGACGGGCGGGGAAAGCCGACCGCTCGATCCCGAGGCGCAGCAACGCCTGAGGCGTGAGTGGCTCGATGGCGCCGGTCAGGCGATTCGTCGGCACGGCGGCACCTTCGAGGCGCTCGTCGGAGACACAGCCTTCGCGGTCTTTGGCATTCCGCGGCTGCACGAGGATGATGCGCTGCGGGCGATCCGTGCTGCGACGGAGCTGCGCCAGGTCGCCCCGCCGGCCGGCGAGCTGGCGGCGGGGATCGGCATTGCGAGCGGAGAGGTGATCGCGGGTGTCGACACGGGCGACCCGTTCGTGACCGGGGACGTCGTCGGCGCAGCCACGCATCTCGCCGGTGTGGCTCGGATAGGTGAGCTGATTCTCGACGACGCGACGCGCAGGCTCGCGGGCTCGGCCGCCCGCGTCGAGCTGCTGGCACCACAGACCCCCAAGGGACATGAGGAGCCGATGACCGCATGGCTGCTCACTGAGTTTCTCGACGATCACTCAACGCTCCCGCGGCGCGAGAAGGCCCCGCTGGTCGGCCGTGATCGCGAGCTCACGCAGTTACGCGACGCACTGCGCGTCGTTCGGCAACGGCGGCAGGCAGCGCTCGTGACGGTCACCGGAGAGGCGGGGATCGGAAAGTCGCGGCTCGTGCACGAGCTCGCCGCTGCTGTCGGCGCCGAGGGGACGGTGGTCGTCGGCCGCTGCCTCCCGTACGGCGACGGAATCACGTTCTGGCCGCTGAGAGAGATCCTGGCAGCGGCGGCTGGAGAGGCCTCGCTCGAGCGAACCCTTGAGCTGCTGGCCGGCGAGGACGACGCCCAGACGGTTGCAGCTGCGGTCTGCGGTGCACTCGGCGTGGGTCCGAACCCGACCGCGCCCGAGGAGACGTTCTGGGCCTTCCGCCGGCTGTTCGAGGCGCTCGCGAAGGAGCGCCCGTTCGTTGCGATCTTCGAGGACATCCACTGGGCGGAGCACACGCTTCTCGACCTCGTGGAGCATCTGTGTGACTCCCTGCGCGACCGGCCCGTCCTGCTCGTCTGCCTCGCGCGACCCGAACTCTTCGAAGACCGGCCGACCTGGGGGGACGGCAACGACTCGGCTCGCATCCAGCTCGAGCCCCTCACCGGCAACGACTTCGAGGTGCTGGTGGCGGCGCTCGCGGGCGAAACCGTTCCAGATCGCGAAACCCGAGCCCGGATTGCCGAGCGGGCCGACGGCAACCCGCTCTTCGTCGAGCAGATCCTGGCGATGCTCGCCGAGGAGCGCCGACGCGACCTCGAACGCTTGGTCCCGCCGACCATTCAGGCGCTGCTGGCCGCGCGACTCGATCGCCTCGGGCCCGGCGAGCGCGCGGTCGTCGAATGTGCGGCGGTCGTCGGACGCGAGTTCAGCGAGCACGAAGCGGTCGAGCTCCTACCCGTCGAGGCTCGGCCCAACGCGGGGAGGTTCCTGGACGCGCTCGTACGCAAGCAGCTCGTGGAACGCTCTCCGGCAGCGGCCGTGACGCATGTCGCGCGTTTCCGTCACGTCCTCATTAGGACGTCGCGTACAGCGCGATTCCGAAGGAGCTTCGCGCCGACCTGCACGAGCAGCTCGGGGTCCGCCTCGCCGCGAACGCTGCGGGCGCAACCGACGAAATCGTCGGTTATCACCTCGAGCAGGCGGTGCGTTATCGCGCGGAGCTCGGATCGCTTGGAGATCACGAGCGGGAACTGTCATGGCAGGCGGCTCGTCGCCTCGGCGGGTCGGGCCGGCGGGCGCTCTCGACCGGTGACGCGCCGGCGGCGGTGAATCTGCTCGCCCGCGCAACCTCGCTCACCTCGGTCGAGGATCCAGAGGCGCTCGCGCTGCTCGTCGATCTCGCGGAGGCGTTGACGCAGATCGGAGAGCTGACGCAGGCGGACGACGTCCTCGCCGCGGTCATCGAGGCCGCTGAAGTTGCCGGGGATCGGGCGGCTGCACTCCGCTGCGGCGTGACGCGAATCCCGCTCCAGGAGCGCCTCGGGAGGCGCCCGGCGCGCGGTGGTCAAAGCGCCGTGAGGGCTGCAATCTCCGAGCTGAGAACGTTGGAGGACGACGCGGGCCTTGTCCTGGCGGGGCGCGCGCTCGGCGAACTCGTGCCGTCGTACGGCCAGGCGCGAGCCGCGCTCGCGAACGCGCTCCCACATGCCGAGCGCACCGGCGACGAACGCGAGCAAGCCGAGCTCAGGATCGCGATCGGGAAGACGCTGATCTTCGACTTGACCCCGGTCGCGGAGGCAGTCGGCTACATCGAGCGAAACCTCGAGTGGGTGCGTGAGAGGGGGTTCCGCAAGGCGGAAGGCGAGTGTCTCGGCGGTCTCGCCCACCTCTACGCAATGACCGGCCGGCTCGACAAGGCGCGGGCACTGATCGCGGAGTCGAAGGAGATCTTCGAGGACTTCGGTCAGCGGTTCCTGGCGGCAAGGTTCGCATTCGCCAGCGCCAGCGTCGAGCTGCTCGCCGGCGACCCAGCGGCCGCGGAACGTGAGTGGCGCGTTGGGTACGAGCTGGTGGTCGCGATCGGGGACCAGCGCCGGTCGAGCGCATATGCCTCCCGCATCGCCCAGGCCGTCTATGCCCAGGGACGCCACGAAGAAGCCGAACAGTGGGCAGAGGCGGCCGGGGTCGGACCGGGGCCGAACACGAAGGCGCGCGTCTACCCGCTGGTCTCACAGGGGGTTCGCGCGCGGGTCCTCGGGGCGCGGCGAACTCGAGCGGGCGGAGGACCTGGCGCGCAAGGCCCTCGACGATGCGGCGCGCGGCGACGACTATGAGCTGCATGCCGCTGCACTGCTCGACCTCTCGGAGATCTTGCTGCTCGCAGGTCGGCTCGAGCAAGCCGTCCCGGCACTTGAAGGAGCGATTCGGATCTACGAGCAGAAGGAGGACGTCCAATCCGCGCGCCAGGCTCGGGCGCTCCTCGACCGCGCGCGGACGAGCTCCGTTCTCTTGATGGGCCGCTAGCGCGTCGACACGCCGCGAGCCGCGGCGAGCCATTCGTCGACGTCGGGCACGTCGCCAGTCTCGTAGTACCAGGCGTTGCGGACGACGCCGGTCTCGTCGACGAGGAATGCCGACCGTCGGGCGACGTCGCCGAAGCCGCGGAACTCGAAGCCGATGCCGAAGCCGTTCACCGCCTCGCCGTTGAAGTCGGAGAGGAGCCCGAAGTTCAAGTCGAGCGCCTGCGTCCAGGCGATGTGGCACCACGGCGAGTCGCGCGAGATGCCGACCGGCTGGACGCCGATCGCGTCGAAGTCCGCTCTCCTGTCACGCAGGAGCTCCATCTCGTTCGTTCAGGTCGACGACCAGTCGAAGAGATAGAAGACGAGCAGTTTCGGCCCGTCCTCGAGCAGCTCGGTCATGCTCACCGGCTCGTTCGGGCCGAGGAAGACCGTCGCCCTGGGTATGCGGTCGCCCGCCTGCAGCACACCCCGACTATGCCGGGCAGCACCACCTGCTGTCGAATTCCAGCGACGGCCCCCGGTGATCGTGGCGCGGGAATTGCTCCCGGATGTTCGAGACCGCGTGCACGCGCGATCCGCGCAGGAACAGCCACTGGTCCGCGGTCGGCCAGCCGACGAGCAGCCAGCGGCCGTCCGGCGACCACGCGATGTCGCCGAACGCGCCGGGCCCCGCGAACAGCAGGCGACCGCGTCCGGGATGGTCGACGTCGACGACGCGGATCTCGCTCCCCGTTGCGGTGCGCAGGGAGAGCGCGAGCTTGTGCGAGCCCGGCCGGAATGCGCCGCCGACGAAGCTCTCGGTGAGGGTGGTCACCGTGCGGCGCACGGCCCCGTTCGCGCCCAGCACGATCACGCGGTGGGCGGATACGGCGGCGAGCTCGCTGCCGTCGGCCGACCAGGCGAGCGCCGTCGGGGTGACGTCGAGCGGCGTGCGCCACAGCACCCGCCCGCTGTCCGCGTTGCGCAGGACGACCGCACCGCCGGAGTCGTACGCGAGCACGTGCAGGCGTCCCGGGTCCCAGGCGGGTGGCACCCCGGTCGCGCGGCGGTCGAGCAGGTGATCGCCCTGGCCGTCCCCGCCGACCACGCGCAAACCGGTGCGCGTCATGTACGCGATCCGCGTGTCGACGCGCGTCCCCTCCCAGCGCGGCCAGAACGGGCCGTGGCGTGGGAGCGACCAGCGCACGCCGGTCTCGACGTCGAGGGCGACGAGGGCCGTCTTCGTCGTCGCGACGACAAAGAGCCCGTGCGGCGACCACTGCGCGTCCTCGTAGCCGCCGAGCCGCCGCTTGAACCCATCCGACTTCACGAGCCAGACCCCGCCGTGGCGCGTGGACACGACGAGCAGCCGCCCCGTGCTCGGGAGCGAGAAGAGCGCCGGCTCCGCGTGCTGCACGCCGACGACCTCGCGCACCTTCTCAAAGACCGCCTGCCCCGGCGGCGAGGCGATCGCGACGGCTGCGACCGCCAGCGCGGCGACGATCGCACCGACGACGAGCCGGTGATTGGGAGCGGGCCGCGCTTGCGGCGTCCGCTCCTCGAAAGCGCGCTTCACGACCTCCCACGCCCGCTGCTCGGCGTCTCTCACTCGGCTTCCTTCATGTGGTCGAGGCCGCGCCGCAGGCGCGAGTTGACGGTGCCGCGCGGCAGGTCGAGGAGCTCTGCGATCTCGCCCGGCGTGTACTCGAGGACGTAGCGGAGAACGACGACGGCGCGATGCTCCGGGCTGAGCTCGGCGATCCGCCCGAGGGCGCTCCCGTCCAGCTCCGGGGCGGGCGGCGCGGGGAGGTAGTCGCCGAGCTCGACCTCCCGGCGCAGCTTGCGCGCCCGCGTCCAGTCGATCGCGCGGTTGACCACGATGCGGTGCAACCACGGCCCGAAGGGGCGGCGGCGGTCGAAGCGGTCGAGGTTGCGAATCGCGGCCAGGAAGCCTTCCTGCGCGATGTCCTCGGCGGCGGCCGCGTCTCCGGTGACGAGGTGGGCGGCGCGATAGGCGCGCGGCCAGTGCTCACGAAACAGCCGCTCGAGGTCGGCGACAGACCCCTGCTGGGCACCCTTGATCCAGGCGCGCTCTGCCACCCGACGACTTTACGACGGAGAAATCTCACGAGGTCCATACGCTTGACGGACCTCGCGCGGTCCCGTCAACGTAGTGATGTCGTGAGGCGCCTCCTCCTGATCGGGGTGCTCGCCGTCGCGGCTGCCCTCCCCGCGGCCGCCCCCGGCGCTGCCTGCAGCCCGCTCAATTGCGCCGCGAGCGGGACAGCGATCGGGAAGGGGCTCCTGGCGGCGCGGCCGAACGGCTTCAACGGCCCCGCCTCGGTGATCGACCTGCGGTCGGGCAAGGTGAAATGGCGCCTACCGGGGGGAATTCTCGTCGGCCACACGCTCGTCGAGCAGAGTGCCGCGCACGAAGTCACGTGGCACGACGCCTACACCGGCAAGGCGACCGGCAAGGCGAGGTTCCCCGGGACGAGCGACACGTTCTCGCTCGCCGGCTTGTCGCAGGACGGCACGCGTGCCGTATTGATCCGGAGCACCCCGGACAAGACGGTCGTCGTCGTGTCGAGGTCGGGCTCGAGCTCCTTCACGCTGCCCGACCTGAACTGGGACTTCGACGCGCTCAGCGGCGACAACCTCTACCTCCTGCACTACGAGAAGGTCGGCTACCAGGTGCGGGTCTACCACCTGGACACGCAAACACTCGACCCCCAGCCGTTGAAGGATCCGAAGGGCTCGTCGACGATCTGGGGCCAGGCGTGGGAGCGCGTCGCATCGCGCGACGGCCGCTACCTGTTCACGCTCTACATCGGCTCGGACGGCGGGGCGATGGTGCACCAGCTCAACTTGAAGACGTCGGCCGCGCGCTGCATCGACCTGCCGGGCTCCGGCAGCTTCAACGCCGCGACGACGTGGACGATGGAGCTCTCCCCGAATGGCCGGACGCTGTGGGCCGTCAGTCCCGGCTTCGGGCGTGTGGTCGGGATCGATGTCGATACACGGTCGGTTCGTGTGGCCTTTCGCTTTGCGCACCAGTCGCTCATGAGTTCTGTCCCGCAGTCAGCGGTGTCCGCCATGTCCCCCGACGGCGCGCGCATCGCCGTCGGGGCGGCCGGACGCATCTTCTACGTCTCCCTCGCGCGCCGGACGGTGGTCGAGCGCACACAGCATAAGGCGTTGGCGCTCGGGTATGCGCCCGACGCGACGAGGCTGTGGGTTGTCGGCGGGGACGAGCGGATCACTGCGCTCCCCGTGCTCTGACTTCGATCGCGCGTCTGCGCGAGCGCAGCCGCGTTACGGCGCTACTGCCGTCGCAGCCGCCTCCGTCGCGAGTGAGACCTCGCGCACGACCTCCACGATGTCGCGGTTCGCGTTCCAGACGCGCAGCTGCCGGTCCGCGCCGTTGCCGCGCGCGAGGATTCCGCGCACGCCGTCGAGCTCCCGCTCCGAGCCGAGCTCGCGCGCGTGCCCCTCGACGTCGCGCAGCGTGCGGCGGATCAGCTGTGCGACGGGCACACGGTTCCGGCGGCCGGTCGCCAAGTCCATGATCGGCGCCTGGAGCCCGTAGCGGGCCGCGAGCCACTTGTTCTCGGTCGTGAGCATGCGGTGCCAGCTCGGGATCTCCTTGCCGGCGTCGAACTGCTCGCAGTACATCTTCACGATCGCCTGGAAGAACGCGACGATCGCGACGACGTCCTCGAGGCGCGTGACGGCGTCGCACACGCGCATCTCGATCGTGCCGAGCCGCGGGTGCGGGCGGATGTCCCACCAGATGTGCGTGTAATCCGCGATGCACCCGGTCCGCTCCAGCTGTCCGACGACCTCCGCGTAGTCGGCGTAGTCCTTGAAGCGCGGCGGAGGCCCCGAGCGCGGGAAGGCCGCGAAGATCATCTGCCGGCTCGACGAGAGGCCCGTCGGCTCGCCGCGCCAGAACGGCGAGTTCGCCGACAGCGCGAGCAGCTGAGGCAAATGCACGAGCAACCCGTTCATCACCTGGATCGCCTTCTCGGGGTCGTCGACGGCGACGTGCACGTGCATCCCGAAGATCAGCTCACGCCGCGCGATGTACTGCAACTGGTCGACGAGCTGCCGGTAGCGGTCGCGTGCAGTGATGCGCTGGCGCTCGAAGAGGCTGAACGGGTGCGTTCCCGCCGAGCCGAAGCGGCAGCCCTGCGAGCGGGCGATTTCGGCCACGTAGACGCGCAGCTGCGAGAGGGCGCGGTGGGCGTCGGCGGCGGTCCGGCAGACGGGCGTCGTGACCTCGAGCACGGACTGCATCAGCTCGGCGTGGATGCGGTCGACGTGCTCCCCGTCCGCAACTGCCGCGAGCACCGAGTCGATGTGCTGGACGAGGTCCCACGTCTCCGGGTCGAGGAGCATGTACTCCTCCTCGACGCCGAGCGTGTAGGCGTCGCCCTTCCCGAATGCGTGGTCGAGGACGCTCGCCTGCGCGCCGGATGTGCCCTGCGCGCCTTTCCCGGTGATCGACGGCGGGAAGATCTGCTTCATCGCTCCGGGAGTATCTCCGGTTCGGGTGTCCCGACCACCGCCTCGGCCTCGATCTCCACGAGCCAGCGCGGGTCGAGGAGCTTCGTGACGATCCCGGTGGTCGCGGGCCGGGCCGTTGCGAAGGCTTCACCGTGTGCGCGGCCGACGTCGTCGATGGAGGCGGCATCTGTGACATAGATGCGCGTGCGGACGACGTCGTTGAGCGACGCACCGGCCTCCGTGAGCGCCCGCTCGATGATCTGCAGGCAGACGCGGGCCTGCTCGTACGCCCCGGTGGGAGGGTCGGCGTCGCCGGGCATGATCGGTGCGGTGCCCGAGACCCACACCCGGTCGCCGACCCGCACCGCGCGCGAGTAGCCGACGCGCTCCTCGAACGCGGCGCCCGACGAGATGAGCCGGCGCTCCACGTGGGTAGTGTCGCCGCCGTGGAAGCCCTGCGACAAGTCGACGAGTGGCCGTGTGAACGGGTGGCCGTCGCCGTCACCGGCGTGGTCGAGGCTACGCACGGCGACGTCGAGCGGCGTTTTCCTTGGGCGTCGGTGACGAAGCTGGCGACAACGGTCGCGATGCTGGTGGCGGCCGAGGAGGGCCTCATCGATCTCGACGAGGCCGCCGGCCCGCCCGGCTCGACGTTCCGACACCTGCTCGCGCACGCCTCGGGGCTGCCGTTCGAGCGCGGTGCGCCGATCGCACGGCCGGGGACGCGGCGCATCTACTCCAACTACGGCTTCGAGGTTGCCGCGGCACACGTCGAGGAGCGCGCGGAGATGCCGTTCGCCAAATACTTCGGCGCGGTCTGGCAGGACACCGGCGCGGTGCTCGACGGCTCCGCGGGCTCGGGCGTGGAAGGGACGATCGGAGATCTCGTCGAGCTCGCGCGCGAGCTGCAGCGGCCGCGGCGCGTCGCCGCGGAGACCCTCGACGAGGCGCGGACCGTGCAGTTCCCGGGCCTCGCGGGCGTGCTGCCCGGCTTCGGGCGGCAGGAGCCGAACGACTGGGGGCTCGGTCTCGAGCTGCGCGATGCGAAATCGCCGCATTGGACAGGGACGCGCAATGCCCCGGGCACCTACGGCCACTTCGGCCGCAGCGGCACGTTCCTCTGGGTCGATCCCGACGCGGGCGTCGCGCTCGCCTGCCTGACCGATCGGGCCTTCGGCGATTGGGCCACCGAATTGTGGCCACGCCTGTCCGACGCGGTCCTGTCGGAACTGGCCAAAGTGGCGTAGCTGTACAGCTACACACAACACACGTTCGCCTGGCGTAGCTGTACAGCTACACAAGCGTCCTAATCGGACAAGAACTCGAGCAGGAGCGCGTTCAGCTCCTCGGGCTGGTCGACGCCGACGAGGTGGCCCGCGCCCGGGACGACGACGAGGTCGGCGTTCGGGATCTCCTGCGCGAGGTGCTCGGCGATCGCGCGGAAGTCGGCGTGGTCGTCGGCGCCGACGACGACGAGCGTCGGCATCCCGAGCGACGAGAACGGCGCCATGTCGGGCCAGATCAGCTCCGGCTCTTCATGCGCCGTCTGCAACTCGAGGGCACGGCGCTGCTGCGGCCGCACCTCGTCGCGGTGCTGTGGCTTGACCCAGAAGTCGAGGTTCACGTCGGTTGCCCCGTCGAGGTCGCCCGCGTCGACCGCCTGCTGCTCCGCGTCGAAGTAGGCTCGCATCTCCTCGGTCCAGTCCCACGCCGGGAGGCCCGCGGCGACGAGCACCAGGCGCTCGACCAACTCGGGATGCGCGAGCGCGGTCCGCAGGGCGATCGCGCCGCCGAACGAGTTGCCGATGAGCACGCCGGGCAGGTAGCCGGCCGCGAAGTCGACGAGCGAGAACGACTCCGTCGGCAGCGGATTCTCGCCCCAGCCGGGCAGGTCGGGTGCGATCACGTGGTGCTCGCGCTCGAGCGCGGCGACCTGCCGCTTCCAGAGGCGCGAGTCGCCGAGCGCCGAGTGCAGCATGACGACGCGCGCCATTGCTCAGTCCTCTTCCGTCGGCAGGTTGTCGGCGTCGTCCACGTCGGGCACGCCGCGCATGTCCTCCTCCTCCTGGTGCCGCTCGGTCCCGGCGAGCTCCTGCTCGGTCTCCGTGGGCTCCGGATTCTCCATCATGTCCTCCTCGTGGGTCTGCTCGACAACTGGCGCTTCTGTCCCCGCTGCGGCGAAGAGCTCACCACCGCTGCGGACCATCTCGCATGTCGCGCGTGCGGGGAGCGGTACTGGGCGAACGCGATTCCCGGCGTCCAGGGCATCCTCGAGCGTGACGGGCACGTGCTGCTCGCGCGCCGCGCGTACGAGCCGCGCCGCGGGCACTGGGATCTCCCGGGCGGTTTCCTCGAGGAGACGGAAGACCCCGTCGACGGGCTGCGGCGCGAGTTTCGCGAGGAGACCGGCCTCGACGTCGAGCCGGTCGAGTTGCTGCGCATCGACATCGAGCCCTATGCGGGCCGCCACGTCTTCTCGGTCACGTGGATCGTGCGCGGCGGCGACGGCGAGCCCGTCGCGGCGGACGACGTCGCGGAGTTGCGCTGGTTCGCGCGCGACCGGCTGCCGCGCGAGATGGCGTTCCCCGGGCAGGAGGAGGTTCTACGCGCTTGGGCGCACCGGGGTCAGGACGCGTAGCGCGACGGGGTCGACCGTGAATTCGATCGGCGTCTCGAGCTCCTCGGGCTCTCCGTCGAAGGCGGCCTCGAGCCGGTGGCGCGCCGCGTCGATCGTGAACATCTCGCCTTCGCGCTCGATCCACGACCGTCGCCAGAGCGCGGGCGGCACGTAGACATGCAAGAGACCGGCGTCGATGCGCTCGCGCACGCCGATCGACAGAACGTCGACCTCGTAGCGGTTGTTCGACACGAGCACGACGCGGGCCGTCACGGGCTGCCCGTCGATCGTGATCCCGAGCGGCTTGCGCTTCTGGGCGAGGATCGTCAGTGCCCGCAGGCGCGCGAACGCGTCGCGGCGGCGGCGATGCGCCTCGCGCCGGTGCACGATCTGCGCGTAGATGCCGAGCGAGACGTTGTTGAGGAACAGACGGCCGTTGGCGCGGCCGACGTCGATCCGCCGCTCGCGCCCGCCGACGAACGCATCGAGGGCGCCGACGGGATCGTCGCGGTCGAGGCCGACGTCGCGGGCGAAGTGGTTGCGCGTGCCGAACGGGACGCAGACGAACGGCAGGTCGCGATCGATCGCCACCTCGGCGATCGGCGCGAGGGAGCCGTCGCCGCCGGCCATCCCGAGCGCGTCGGCGTCCGCCGAGCGGGCGATCTCCGCCGAGTCGTCGTCGCCCTCGAGGACGTGGACGCGGATCCCTTTGGCCCGGGCCGCCTCGACGAGCTCGTCGGAATCGTCGCCCTGGCCCGAATGGGGATTCACGATCAGCAGCGGAGGCACGGACAGGGCTTATACCTGGCCCTTGTACTTGGGCCGCGCCTGCCCTCGAAAATGGGCCGTTCGGCTCATGCGGCCGTCTACCCGAGGGCCGATCATCCCCAGCATGGAAGACTGCGGCACCATCCACCGGATCGAGGAAGACCTCTCGAGCACCTGGGTCGAGGACTGGGCTGAAGGCGGCGTGCAGGCGATCGAGAGCTATCTCGCCAAGCACCTGGCGTTCCTCAGCTTCCTCGACGAGACCTCAGCCTAGGTTTTCGCTCGGCGCCCGGCGGTAATTCCGTCCCACGTGGCGGAGTTCAAGCCGAGCTACCTGTACCGCGGGCTTCCCGGGCATCCCCTGCACCCGCCTCTGACGGACGCGACGATCGGGATCTACACGTTCGCCCTCGTCGCCGCGGTGCTGAGCGAGCTCGGTGTCGCCGACCAGCCGCTCGCCCAGGCATGGTGGCTCGCGCTTCTGGTCGGGCTCGTCACGACGGTGTTCACGGCCCTGACCGGCCTCGCCGACTGGCTGACGATCACCTGGGGGAGCGAGCTCTGGAAGACGGCGACGCTCCATCTGACCGCGATGGTGACCGCGACCGTCTTCTTCTTCCTCGCCGCGGTGTTCGGCCACGGGGACTACGTCGATCGCTCCCTCACCGCCGGCCCGTTCATCCTCACGATCATCGGCTTCGGGTGCCTGACCGCCGGGGGCTGGCTCGGCGGCGCGATCACGTACGTGCATGGCATGCGCGTGCTCAGCCTCCCGGGCGAGGACGCGGTCCAGGCGATCGCGCCCGTTCCGACCGAAGAGAAGGTGAGGGCTGAGGAGGTCTAGGCGGAGGAGGCCTAAGCCTCCACCGCCGCCAGACCCAGCTGCTTCTCGAGCGAGCCCTTCGGCATGGCGCCGATTGCGGACGCCTGCGGCTCGCCGTTCTCGAACAGCACCATGAAGGGGATCGACGCGACGCCGTAGCGCTGCGCGAGATCCTGCTGCTCGTCGATGTTCACCTTGACGAGCTTCACGTCGTGCTCCTCTGCGATCCGGTCGAGGACGGGCGACACGGCGTGGCACGGGCCACACCACTCGGCCCAGAAATCGACGATCACCTTGCCGTCGCTCTTCAGGACTTCCGCCTCGAACGTCTCGGTCGTTGCCGTGGTTGCCAATTGTTTCCTTTCGGTCAGTTCGTACATGCTTTGAAACGCGCGAGAAGGAAGGATTCTTCCCGCTCGCTACGATCGCACGCATGTTTACCCCGTTACCGGACAAACCCGATCATCCGGCTCTGGAACTGGAGATTCTCGACGTCTGGGAGCGGGAGCAGACCTTCGAACAGCTCCGCGAG
>JABFWJ010000457.1 GCA_013362295.1 Thermoleophilia bacterium | reverse complement strand
AGGGATGATCGCGGCGTGGGGCCTCAGCAACTACGACCGCGCGGGGCTCGAGGAAGCGGTGCGCCACGGGCGGCCGGCGCTGCTGCAGAACTCGTTCTCGCTCCTCGACCGCGGCGACGAGGCGCACGCGATCCCGTTCTGCGCCGCGCACGGGATCGCGTACGTGCCGTTCGGACCGCTCGCCGGCGGCTGGCTGACGGGCAAGTACCGGCGCGGCGAAGCCTTCCCCGCGGGCTCGCGCATGACGCAACGGCCCGGGCCGTACGAGCGGCATGTGAACGACCGCGTCTTCGACGGGCTCGACCGCCTGCGCGCGGAGGCGGACGAACGCGGCGTCGACCTGCCGGCGCTCGCCTTCGCGTGGGTGCTCGCCCGGTGCGACGGCGCGGTCTGCGGCCCGAACCGGGCCGAGCAGCTCGATCCGGTGGTCGCCGCGCGCGCATTGCACCTGTCGAACGACGACGCAGACCGGATCGGGAGGTTCTTCGAATGAACGTGAGGATCTTGGACGAGCACGACGTACGCGGGCTGCTGCCGATGGACGAGTGCATCGAGGTGATGGCCGAGGCGCTGGCCGCGCTCGCGCGCGGTGAGGTGCACAACCCGCTGCGCTTCGTCGTCCGCCCGCCGGACGCGCCGAGCCTGATGGGGCTCATGCCGGCCTACCGTGGCGGCGCGCAGCCGCTCTGGGGGCTGAAGTCGGTGGTGATCGCGCCCGGCAACGCGGCCCGCGGCCTCGACCTGCACCAGGGCTTCGTGGCGCTGTTCGACGGCAAGACCGGCGAGACGCGCGCGATCATGAACGCCGGCGGGATCACCGCAGTGCGCACCGCGGCCGTGACGGGTGTCGCGACGCGCCTCCTGGCGCGGGAGGACGCGCGCACGCTCGCGATCCTCGGCGCGGGGATCCAGGGCAAGGCGAACCTCGAGGCGATGCGCACGGTGCGCCGGTTCGACCGCGTCGTCGCCTGGAGCCGTACGCCCGGCCGCGCCGCGGCGGAGCTCGACGGCGTCGAGGAGGCGCCGTCGGCCGAAGAGGCCGTGCGTGACGCCGACGTGGTCGTCACCGCGACCTCCGCGCCGGAGCCGATCGTGCGCCGCGAGTGGCTGAAGGAGGGCGCGCACGTGAACGCCGTCGGGTCGAGCATCCCGACGACGCGCGAGCTCGACACGCAGACGATGGCCGACGCGGCGCTGTTCGTCGACCGCCGCGAGTCGACCGTGAACGAGGCGGGCGACTTCCTCTTCCCGCAGCGCGAGGGCGCGATCGGCCCGGAGCACATCCGCGCCGAGATCGGGGAGCTGCTGATCGGTGCGGCCGAGGGACGCCGCTCGAACGCGGAGCTGACCGTCTTCAAGTCGCTCGGCCTCGCCGTCGAGGATCTCGCGGCCGCGGAGCACGTGTTCCGGCGGGCCGAGGAGGAGGATGCCGGCACGGTGGTGTCCCTGTGATCCCGGTCGACGAGATCAGGCGTGCCCGCGAGGTGCTCGCCGGCGTCGCGATCCGTACGCCGCTCGTCCGGCTCGACGTCGATGCGGACGCCGAGATCTGGCTGAAGCTCGAGGTGCTGCAGCCGGTGCGCTCGTTCAAGATCCGAGGCGCCGGTAACGCGATCCTGCAGTCCTCCGACGCAGAGCTCGCGGACGGCGTGCTGACGGCGAGCGCGGGGAACATGGCCCAGGGCGTTGCGTACGCCGCACGCCTCCGCGGCGTGCCCGCGACGATCGTCGTGCCGGAGCACGCACCGCAGACGAAGATCGATGCGATCGAGCGCTACGGCGGCACGGTGATCAAGGTCCCGTACGACGACTGGTGGCAGGTGCTCGTCACCGGCCGCTACGAGGACGCCGACGGCCTGTTCGTCCATCCCGTCGACGACGAGCGGGTGATGGCCGGCAACGGCACGATCGGGCTCGAGCTGCTCGAGCAGCTCGAGGACTTCGACACCGTCGTCGTCCCGTACGGCGGCGGCGGCCTCCTGACCGGGATCGCGAGCGCGGTCAAGGCGGCGCGACCGGAGGTGCGCTTCTTCGCCGCGGAGCCCGAGACCGCAGCCTCCGTGACGGCGACGCTCGCGGCCGGGACGCCGAAGGCCGTCGACTACACGCCCTCGTTCGTCGACGGCGCCGGCAGCCGCGAGCTGATCCCGCGCGTCTGGGCGCACGCGTCCCAGCTGCTGGACGGCGCGTTCGCTCTGCCGCTCGACGAGGTCGCCGCCGCGGTGCGGACGATCGCCGAGCGCACGCGGGTGATCGCGGAGGGGGCCGGCGCGCTGCCGGTCGCCACGGCGCTCTCCTCGCGGCTCGCCGGCGCGCGCCGGGTCGTCTGCATCGTCTCGGGCGGCAACATCGATCCGGCGGTCCTGAGTCGTATCCTCGTCGGTGAGCAGCCGTGACGCGGATCGTCGACCTCACGCATCACCTCTTCGACGAGATGGCCGTCTATCCGGGCATCCCGCAGCCGGAGTTCCGTGCGATCGCGCGCGTCGCCGACGACGGCTACGCGATGAGCGAGTACCACCTGATCAACCACATCGGCACCCACATCGACGCGCCGGCGCACCAGATCCTCGACGGCGCGACGCTGGACGAGATTCCACTCGAGCGGCTCGTGACGGACGCCGTGACGATCGACGTCTCCGACCTCGAGCCCGGACCGATCGCCCGCGACGTGCTGGAGCCTCGCGCGGCCGGCGTGCGGGACGGCGACTTCGTCTTCCTGCACTCCGACAACGCCAAGAACTACGGCTTGGACGCCTACTGGACCGGCTGGGCGTTTCCCGACGCCGCTGCGGCGCGCATGCTGATCGAGCGCGGCATCTCCGGCATCGGCTTCGACGGGCCGTCCTGCGACCCGGTGGACACCACCACCTTCGACCTGCACCGCGTCTGGCTCGGCGCGGGGCGGTTGATTCTCGAGAACCTCACCAATCTCGGTGAGCTGCCCGCGCGCTGTCCCGTCGTGATCGCCCCGCTGAAGGTGCGCGAGGCGAACGGCGGGCCGTCGCGGGTGTTCGCGTTCCTGGCCGACCCACACAAGGAGGACGCATGACCAGCACCACCGGCCGTGTCGGCGAGCTCCGGCACGGCATCCTGAGCGTCTTCGACGCGTTCGCCCAGTCGGTCGCACTGCTCTCGCTCGCCCTCGGCGTCGCGTTCGCCAGCTCGGCCGCCGCGGCGTACACGGGCGCGACCGTGCCGCTCGCCTACCTGATCGCCGGCGTCGGGAGCCTGTGTCTCGGATCGGTGATCATCCGCTTCACGCGGCGGATGGCGTCGGCCGGCGGCCTCTACACCTACATCGCCCGCGGGCTCGATCCCCGGACCGGGTTCCTCGGCGGGTGGTTGTACGGCGGCGGGTTCGCCGTGGGCATCTCCTTCGTGCTCGTGATCGGCGCGTTCTTCCTCTCGATCTTCTTCGACGCGCACACCGGCATTCACCTCGGCTGGTTCGCGTGCTTCTGGATCCTGCTCGCGCTGCTCGCTGTCATCTCCTTCCTCGACATCCGGATCTCCACGCGCTTGCAGTTGATCCTCGCCGTCGTCGGTGTTGCTGCGCTCCTCCTGATGGCGGTCGTCATCCTGGCCAAGGGCGGCGACTCGGGCGTCTCGCTCCAGCCGTTCAACCCGTCGCGCGCGACGTCGACGAACTTCCTCTTCCTCGCGGTCGTGCTCGCGTTTACCGGTTTCATCGGCTTCGAGGCCGCGGCCGTGCTCGGCGAGGAGGCCGCCGACCCCCTGCGCGCCATCCCGCGGGCGATCCTCACCGCCGTGGTCGTGGCGCTCGTCTACTACGTCTTCGTCACCTGGGCGATGTCGGTCGGCTACGGCGTCGGCAACGCCGGCAAGTGGGCGCAGGACCCCGCGGCCGTCGACACGCTCGCGACGCTTTACGTCGGCAACTGGCTCTCGGTGATCATCGACCTCAGCGTCGCGGCCAGCGGGTTCATCGCCGCGCTCGCGGGCGTCAACCTGACGGCGCGCACGCTCTTTGCCATGGGGCGGGAAGGCGGCCTGCCCCAAGCATTCGCCTGGACGCACCCTCGCTTCAGGACGCCGTGGGTGGGGATCGCGACCTCCCTCGTGATCACGCTCCTGCTCGGCGTGCTGCTCGCGCACCGGCACAGCTTCGGGCCGATCACGTACTTCGTCTTCATGGCGACAACGGCGACGATCGGGATCCTGGTGACCTACATCCTCGTCGCCGTTTCGGGGATCGTCTACTTCTCGCGCCATCGGGAGGGCGGTGCGTACAACGTCTTCCTCGACCTCCTCGTCCCGCTCGGGGCGATCGCCATCTGCGGCTACACGCTCTGGAAGACGCTGCACCCGACCCCGGCGTACCACCACCCGATCACCTGGGCGCCGTGGCTCGGGCTCGCCTGGCTTGCCCTCGGGGTCGCCGTCGCCGCGTGGCTGCATGCGACGAGGCCCGAGCGAGTCGACACGTTCGGGAGCATCCTCGGGGCGAGCGAGTGATGGTGGCGGGCTACTCGGTCGAAGGCGCGCGGGCGAGGTTTTCCTCCCTCCGCAGCGGCTTCGCGTTCTTCGACGCGCCCGGCGGGACGCAGGTCCCGGACGAGGTCGGGGAGGCGATCGCGGCCGCGCTCCGCGACGCCTCGGGGAACCTCGGCGCGCCGTACGAGACGGGCCGCGCGGTCGAGGCGATCCTCGCCCGCGCGAAGGACGACGCGGCGCGCTTTCTCGGCTGCCTCCCGGACGAGATCTCGTTCGGGATGAACATGACGACGCTCGACTTCGCGCTCTCCCGGGCGGCCGGCCGTGACTTCTCGATGGGCGACGAGGTGCTCACGACGGAGCTCGACCACGACGGCGGCGTCGCGCCCTGGGTGGAGCTGGCCGCGGACCGGGATCTGCACGTGCGGATCGCGCGGGCGACGGACGAGCTGACGGTCGACTACGACGATCTCGAGCGGCTGCTCACCGACCGGACGCGCGTGGTCGCCTTCGCGCTCGCCTCGAACGCGACCGGGACGGTCGCCGACGCGAAGCGGATTTGCGCGCTCGCGCGCGACGCGGGTGCGCTGTCGTGGATCGACGCCGTCCACTACGCCGCGCACGAGCCGATCGACGTGCGCGAGCTCGGGTGCGATGTCCTGATCTGCTCCCCGTACAAGTTCTGCGGGCCGCACCTCGGGGTTGCCTACGCCCGGCAGGAGGTCGCGGAGACGTGGCGGCCGTACAAGGCACGGCCCTCCGCCGAGACGCCCGTCGGGCGGAGGTTCGAGACGGGGACCCTGCCGTACGAGCTGCTCGCCGGGTTCAGCGCCACGATCGCCTACCTCGAGTCGCTGGGCGGGGTCGCCGTCCTGCGCGACTACGAGCGTCGCCTCGGCCGGCGCCTGCTCGAACGCCTGCCCGAGAACGTGACCCTCTACGGGCCGCGCTCCCTGGAGGGGCGCGTCCCGACCTTCCTCTTCAACGTCGAGGGCGTGCCGGCCGAGGACGCCGCGCGCCGGCTCGCCGAGCGCGGCCTTGGGATCTGGTACGCCGACAACTGGTACTGCGTCGCACTCGGCCCCCGGCTGCCGTCGCAGTCGATCCGGGCAGGGATCATCCACTACAACACCGAGGCCGAGGTCGACCGCCTGCTCGCGGAGCTCGCGGCGCTTTAGAACAGCATCCGGACAAGGCAGCGGCCGCTCCGCCGCCGGAGGGGGGATGGCGGCGGGGCGGCCGATGCACCCCCAAGCGACAGGATGTGCCGTCTCCTGAAGCCTCTATGGCCGACCTTCGAAAAACCTTAGAGCCGCCTGCGCGTTTCCGAAGAGCGCGCCGAATCCACGCGGGCCGTTGTGCGCGTAGAACCTCATGACCTCGACTTGGGTGGGAGGACCATGAAGCGACTCGTTTTTCTCCTCGCTGTCCTGGCGCTGGCGGGAACCGCGCTCACGACAGCCCTTGCGAGCACCGACGCCGCCAAGAAGACGCTCTGTCACCGGACGTCATCGGCGAAGAATCCCTACGTCAAGCTCAGCGTTCCGGCGAAGACGTTTGCCGCGTACCTCAAGAAGCACCCGGCGGACATCTTCCCGGTGCCGAGAAGCGGCTGCCCGAAGACGCTGCTGGTGAACGGCGGAACCGCCTTCGACGTCACGATGGTCGGCGAGTCCGAGTCCCCGGCAGGCGACCCGGTCGGCAACGGAACTGCGACCGTCCGCCTGCGGCTGGGGCAGGCCCAGGCGTGCTTCAAGCTCGCCGTGAAGAACCTTCCGGCCGCCGTGGCGGCGCACATCCACAGCGGTGCCGCCGGTAGCTCGGGCCCCGTCGTGATCCCGCTCACGACGCCCGGCGCGGACGGCACCTCGAGCGGGTGCGCGAACACGACCCGTGCGCTCGTTGCCTCGATTCTCAAGGATCCCGGCAACTTCTACGTGAACGTCCACACGGCCGAGTTCCCGAACGGTGCGATCCGCGGTCAGCTGACCGGGACGTCCGCGGACAGCATCGGGACCGTCTTCTCGATCACGCTGAACGGTACGAGCGAGCCGAACGCGACCGGTACGGCCGTTCTGCGGCTGATCAAGGCAACCGGGAAGGTCTGCTTCCGGTTGCACGCCGCCAACGTCACGCTCCCGACGGTGGCCGCACACATCCACCGCGGCGCCGCGGGCGTGAACGGCCCCGTCGTCGTGCCTTTGACCGCTCCGGGTGCCGACGGCAACTCCAGCGGGTGCGTGACGGCCGCCGCCGACCTGATCACCGAGATCATCGGCAATCCGGCGGGCTTCTACGTGAACGTCCACACGAAGGAGCATCCGGCCGGCGCGATCCGCAACCAGCTCGGCTAAATCGTCGTCCGCGAACGGCGGCCCGGGTTGTCCGGGCCGCCGTCGGCGGTTCGAAAGGCTCGAATCTGGTTCCGCTGCGCGGAATCAGATTCGGATGGATGCGCGCTGAACCTGATTCCGCTGCGCGGAATCAGATTCGGATGGATGCGCGCTGAACCTGATTCGGCGCAGCCGAACCAGATTCATGCTCTTTTCGGGAGTGCGCCACGACTTTCTCGCTTGACACGCGGACACCGCGGCGGCAACGCTTGCGGGCGGCCGGTCCGAGCAAAGGAGACGAGATGACCAGCGTCAAGTCCGAGGTCCGCGAGGCGAAGCAGTTCATCGGAGGCGAGTGGGCGGAGGCGTCCGGCGGCGCCACGTTCGAGGACCGCGACCCCTTCACCGGCGACGTCGTCGCCCACGTCCCGGCCGGCACGCGCGCCGACGCGGCACGCGCCGTCGAGGCCGCCGCAGCTGCGTTCCCGCAGTGGTCGCAGAGCCCGCCGGCCGAGCGGCAGGCGATCTTCCTCAAGGCCGCCAACGTCCTCGAGGCGCGCCGCGACGAGATCGTCGCGCTACTCGCGCGCGAGACGGGGTGCAGCTTCGGGTTCGGGAGGTTCCAGATGGGCTTCGTGCCCGGCCTCCTGCGCCAGGGGGCCGCGGCTGCGTACTCACCGCTCGGGCAGATCCTGCCGTCGGACCATCCGGGCACGCTCGCGATGGGCCTCCGCCGGCCCGTGGGGGTGGTCGGCGCGATCGCGCCCTGGAACGCGGCGCTAATTCTCTCCGCGCGCTCGATCGCCGCGCCGCTCGCCCTCGGCAACACCGTCGTCCTGAAGCCGTCGGAGCTCTCGCCGATCGCGGGCGGCCTCGTCTGGGCCGAGATCTTCGCCGAGGCCGGGCTCCCGGCAGGCGTCCTGAACATCGTCACGCACGCGCCCGGCGAGGCCGGCCCGATCGGCGACGAGCTCGTCGAGAACCCGGCCGTGCGCCGCCTCAACTTCACCGGCTCGACCGAGACCGGCCGTCGCCTCGCCGAGGCCGCCGGTCGCAACCTGAAGCGCGTGGTGCTCGAGCTCGGCGGCTATAACGCGCTCGTCGTGCTCGCCGACGCCGATCTCGACTACGCCGTCAACGCATCCGCCTTCGGCGCCTTCCTGCACCAGGGGCAGATCTGCATGTCGGCACGGAAGATCATCGTCGAGCGGCCGATCGCGGACGAGTTCACGTCCCGGCTGGCCGAGAAGACGAAGACGTTGAAGACCGGCGACCCCAAGGAGCCCTCCACGATCATCGGCCCGCTGATCACCGAGTCGGCGCTGCAGCTCGTCAAGGACCGCGTCGAGGTCGCCAAGGGCGCGAAGGTGCTCGCCGGCGGCGAGGCGGACGGCCCATGCTTCCAGGCGACGCTGATCGCCGACGTGCCCGAGGACTCCGACTTCGCGAAGCACGAGACGTTCGGGCCCGTGGCGGCAATCGAGGTCGTCGACACCGCCGAGCAGGCGATCGAGCGCGCCAACGCGACGACGTACGGCCTCAGCGCCGGCATCCTCACTGCCGACACCGACCGCGGCTTCGCGCTCGCGCAGCAGCTCGAGTCCGGCATCGTCCACGTGAACGACCAGCCCGTCGGAGACGAGCCGCAGATGCCGTTCGGCGGCGTCA
>JABFWJ010000122.1 GCA_013362295.1 Thermoleophilia bacterium | reverse complement strand
GGCCGCGCCCTGGGTCGGGAGCGCGCTGCCGTCGGTGACGAAGACGTTCGGCACGCCCCAGATCCGGTGGTCGGCGTCGCACACGCTGTCGTCGGCGGTGAAGCCCATCCGCGCCCCGCCGATGAGGTGCGCGTAGCGGTCGATCGTGAGGATGTCCGTCGCGCCGGCGTCCTGCAGCAGCTCGGTGATCGTCGCCTTGGCGAAGGCGATGTTCGCGCGGTCGTTGTCGGACTGCGTGTAGTCGAGCCGCGCGACCTGCAGGCCGTGCTGGTCGCGCTCTTCGGCGAGCGTCACGCGGTTCTCGGGGTGCGGGAGCAGCTCGGAGAGCGCGCCGAAGACCGTCCAGTGGTTGTAGTCGCGCATGTATTCGCGCAGCGCCGCGCCCCAGTGGCCGTCGGCGAGCACGTGCTCCGCCCAGCCGATCGGCATCGGGCTCACCGTCTGGATCGAGAAGCCGCGGGCGAAGCCGCGCGACGCGTCCGTCTCGTAGAACTGCTCGCTCGAGACCTCGGGCGGCGGCGCCTTGTACATCCGCAGCGTCTCGGGGAAGCGTCCGGCGACCTGCGGCGCGCCCTGCACCATCACGTAGCGGCCGAGCTGGTCGGAGTGGTTGCCGAGCCCGTTCGGGTGGCGGCGGCTCGTCGAGCGCAGCAGCAGCCGCGGCGTCTCGATCGAGTAGCCGGCGACCGCGACGGCCGCCGCGCGCTGGACGCGCTCCTCGCCGTCGCGCAGGTAGCGCACGCCGGTCGCGCGTCCGCTCGCGTCGTCGATCTCCACGTGGCTGACCATGCAGCCGTCGCGGACCTCGACGCCGTGCTCGAGCGCGTCGGGCAGGTGCGTGACGAGCGGGCTGGCCTTCGCGTTGACCTTGCAGCCCTGCAGGCAGAAGCCACGGTAGATGCAGTGCGGGCGGTTGCCGAACGTGCCGTTGACGATCGCGACCGGCCCGACGCGCATCTCGATCCCGGCCTGCTTGGCGCCGTACAGCGCGCGCTCGGCCATCCCGCTCACGGGGTGCGGGGCGTGCGGGTAGGCGTGCGGGTCGCCCCACGGCCAGTCCTGGCCTGCCACCGGGAGCTCGCGCTCGAGGCGCTCGTAGTGCGGCTTGAGGTCCCGGTAGGAGATCGGCCAGTCGATCCCCACGCCGTCGCGGGTGCGCGTCTCGAAGTCCGAGGGGTGGAAGCGCGGGGCGTAGCCGGCGTAGTGGACCATCGACCCGCCGACCCCACGGCCGCTGTTGTTCTGGCCGAGCTCGACCGGGTCCTCGCCGCCGATGATGCGCTTCTCGGTCCAGTAGAGGTCGTGCGAGCCGGCCTCGTCGGAGACCCAGTCCTCGTCGGGATCCCAGAACGGGCCCGCCTCGAGGATCGCGACCCGCCAGCCGTGCCGGGCGAGGCGCTGCGCGAGGACGCTGCCGCCCGCCCCGGCGCCGACGACGACGAGGTCGACCTCCTCGGCGTCGCGGAAGCGGCGCATCGTCTCGCGCTGCGGGATCCCGCGGCGATGGACGTCGAGCAGGAACGCCGAGTCGTTGTCCGGCGGGCGGACCGCGCCCTTGAGCAGCCGCGGGGCGACGCGCCTCACCGGTCGATCCCCCGCTCCTGCACGTCGCGCACCGGGTCGACGTCGAACTCCTCCTCGCCCTCCCAGGCCTCGCGCAGCCCGATCCCGAGGCGCGCGTAGCCGCGCGGGTAGGCGGGGCCGCCGAAGCCGATCTCGTTCCATGCCCACGGATGCGAGTAGAACGTCGAGAGGACGGCGCGCATCAGCACGGAGAACGCCTTGGCGGCCGGGAGCTCGTCCCAGATGCCGCCGGCGAGGTCGCCCTTGTGGAAGGCGGCGACGATCTCGAGCTGCACCTCCTCGCCCGCGCGGTCGAAGGTCTCGGCGCCGCGGGCGCGGGCGACGTCGTCGAGGCCCCTCGCGCACAGCCGCCAGACGTCGCGGTCGTCGGGCATGTCGGCGTACTGGAAGCCGTCGAGCTTGCCGGCGTGGAGCTTCGCGTCGACCATCTCGAGGACGGGCACGCGCGGCTCGCAGTCCTGCGCGGTGACGACGTCGCAGAACGCGCGCAGGGTCGCCTCCTGACGGGCGTCGAAGAAGCGGATCGGCGGCACGTCGTGCACGCGGTCGAGCACGACCTTGCGCGTCACCTCGTCCCAGTGGTCCGCCTGCTCGAGGACGTCGTAGTCGGGGTAGCGGCTGCGC
>JABFWJ010000455.1 GCA_013362295.1 Thermoleophilia bacterium | reverse complement strand
CGGTGTACAGCGTCACGCTCGCGGCGGGGCTGCACCGCACGACGACCTCGTCGTCCGAGACCTCCACGTGGCGGATCTCGGGGCCCGTCGACCCGTAGAACGTCCCTTCGCGGAGCGCCTCGAGCACGGCCTCCTGCGAGCGGTCTGCGGCGCGCACCCAGGTCGAGCCGACGCCGCTGTCGAACCCGGGATGGTGCGAGTCGTCGGTTGCGAGCGCGAACGGCGCCCTGCCTCCTTCGAGCGCCTCGTCCCAGTGGATCGACGCGTCGCCGCGGCCGACCTCGAGCTCGCAGCCCGTGTTCCACACCTCGATCCCGTAGAGTCGCTCGCAGTGCCACCACTGCTCGGTGCGCAGACCGCTCCAGTAGGTGTGGGCGAGGTACGGGACGCCGCCGTTCTCGGCGATCCAGTCGACGACCTCCTGCAGCGGCGCGAATTCGCCCGGCGGTAGCTCCGGATCGGCCTGGAGGCCGAGCGCGAGGACGTGCGCGTCGTCGTCCGGGCCCGGTGCCGTGGCGTTCAGCTCGGCCGACGGGATCACGAGCAGCTTCCGGGTCGAGGCCTCGACCGTGCGGAACCAGTGGTCGGTGATCGCGAGGACGTCGTAGCCCGCCCATTCGTAGTGGCGGACGAGCAGCTCCGGCGCGAGCTCGCCGTCCGAGTTCGTCGTGTGGGCGTGGAGCGCGCAGCGCAGCCAGATCCCGTCCGACTCGAAGGGGCTCACCGGCGCGAGCCTACCCCGCTCACCACCTCGTTACCGGATCGACACCAAAAACCCCGCTTGAAATGGATACGCATTTCATGATCCACTAGCCCCTAGAAACCCCCCACCGGACCGGGAGGACTGCATGGAGGACTACGAGGCCCAAGAAATCGAATTCTGGGCCAAGCTCGAGGAAGAGGGCATGAGCCGATCGTCGATGCTGCGCAGGAGCGCGGCGGCGGCATTCGGACTCACCATCCTCGGCAACTCTGCGACGGCGTTTGCTGCGGCCAAGGCGAAGCTCTCGCCGCCGACGCACATGGACAAGGAGCACTTCGCGGCGCTCGTCAAGGCGGCCAAGAAGGAAGGGCACCTGAACACGATCGCGCTGCCGCCCGACTGGGCGAACTACGGCGAGGCGCTCCACGCATTCCCGCGGAAGTACGGAATCGGGATCACGAACGACAACCCGGACGGCAGCTCGGCGCAGGAGAACGAGGCGATCCGCTCGCTCAAGGGCGACAAGCGCGCGCCGGACGCCGTCGACGTCGGCATCTCGTTCGCGATCTCCGGCGCCAACGAGGGCCTGTACGCGAAGTACTTCCCGTCCACGTACAAGACGATCCCGCGGTCGCTGAAGGACACGCGTGGCTTCTGGATGGGCGACTACTGGGGGGCTGTCTCGATCGGGTACAACAAGTCGCTCGTCCCGAACCCGCCGAAGACCTTCAAGGACCTGATGAAGGGCGAGTACAAGGGCAAGGTCGCGATCAACGGCAGCCCGCTCTCGTCGAACTCGGCGGTGTCGGTCGTGATCGCGTCGGCGCTCGCGAACGGAGGGTCGCTCAGCGACGTCGCCGCGGGCATCGACTTCTGGGCGCAGATGAAGAAGAGCGGGAACTACATCCCCGTCCAGACGACGCCGCAGACGGTCGCGTCGGGGCAGACGCCGATCTCCCTCGACTGGGACTACAACAACCTGGCCTACGTCAAGGAGTTCCCGGCGGCCAACTGGGGCTTCACGGTCCCGGCCGACGGCGTCTACGGCGGCGCGTACGCGCAGGCGGTGAACGCGACGGCACCGCATCCGAATGCGGCGCGCCTGTGGGAGGAGTTCCTCTACTCCGACCAGGGGCAGATCATCTGGCTGAAGGGCGGCGCACACCCGGCTCGGTTCGCCGACCTGGTCGCCCGCAAGGTGATCCCGAAGGCGGTCCTCGCGAACCTGCCGTCGTCGGCGATCTACACCAAGGTGAAGTTCGCGAGCATCGCCCAGCAGACTGCTGCGAAGAACCTGATCGCGCAGCAGTGGCCGACGAAGGTCGGCGGCTAGGGCCATCGCCACCGACGCTGCATCTGACGCACTCCGGCCGGACATCGCGTCCGGCCGGAGGCGCCTGCCGCTGATGTGGCTCGCGACGCTGCCGTTCTTCGCATACGTCATCGCGTTCCTCTTCGTGCCGGCCGCTTCGGTCCTGGTCGGCGCGTTCCAGGACAAGGCGAACCA
>JABFWJ010000179.1 GCA_013362295.1 Thermoleophilia bacterium | reverse complement strand
GGTCGGGTTCGCGGGCACGGCGCCCACCGAAGCGGAGAAGCTTGCCGCGATCGGCCGGCTCGGCGCCGCAGCGCCGGAGAAGGTGCTCTGGTCGCATCTGCACGACCTCGATCCGGCGGACCCCGGCTTCCTCGCAGCCGCGCATCAGCTCGGGACGGTCGATCGCGCGCTCGTCGGTGCGATGCGTTCACGCTACGCGCCCGGCGTCCAGACCGCCCCGGACGCCGATGTCGCCGTCGTGCTGCAGAACGACGAGGCCTACCTGTCGCAGCGGCGCCTCCACCTGGGTCCCGGGGCGTCGCTGACCCTGACCGTGACGAACGGCGATGGCTTCGCGCATCGGTTCCAGGCGCTCGAGCTGCACGACCGCAAGCCGGCCTTCGGCGCGCTCGACTGGGGCCGGTTCCAGTGGTCGCCGCTCAGCGATCCGACCACGCTCGCCGCCGGCGCGTCGCAGACGATCACGCTGACGCCGCAGGACACGTCGTTCGAGCTCTGGCTCGGCGATCCCGACAGCGGTGACCAGGCGGGCCTCCCGCTCAGGCTCGACCGCGGCCCGCGCCGCCAGAGCCTTCGCTTCACGCCGGCCTGGGCGCACCCGAACCACGCTGCGATCGACGCGGACGGCCACCTCTGGGTGACGCTCGGCGGCGTCGATGCCCTGGCGGAAGTCACACCCGCGGGCGATCTCGCCTCGGCTTCCGAGCGGGAGTTCCCGCTGCCCGGCGGGGACGCCACGTTCGCGACGGGCGGCAAGCTCGACCCGCACGACGTAGCGGTCGACGGTCGGGGCGTCGTCTGGTCGACGCTCGCCGACGGGAATGCGATCGCGCGTCTCGATCCCGCGCACGCGACCCCCGGCACGAAGGACGGCATGCGCGTCTACCCGCTTCCCGCCTGTCCGGCCTGCCAGCCCCCGTTCCCGCCCGCGCCCGGTGCGGCGGAGCCCCCCTCGCGGGTGCCGGAGCAGCTCGCGGTGCAGGCGGACGGCGCCGGCAACACGGTCGTCTGGTTCACCGAGCTCGAGGCGAACGCGATCGGCGTCCTCCGCATCGCGGACGACGGCAGCCCGCTCGGGCAGTTCGACGTCCCGTGTGCGTGCAGCCACCCCAAGGGCATCGCTCTCGGCGACGACGGCTCCGTCTGGTTCACCGAGGAGGACGGCAACCGGATCGGCAGGCTCACGCTCGAGCCCGGCCCGTTCGAGGCGGCCGCGACGCAGCTCGTCCACTACACGATCCCGAGCGCACCGGCGGTCGCGCGGCCCGGCCTGCCGGGCGTCGCGACGTCGTCGCCGCACAGCGTCGCCGTCGACGAGCTCGGTCGCGTGTGGTTCAGCGAGGAGGAGAACGGCTCCCTCGGCTATCTCGATCCCGCGCGCGCCCGCCCCGGGTCGACCGACGGGATCGTGGAGGTGCCGCTGCCGAACAACGAGTTCCGCGAGCAGACGTCGCCGGCCGACATCGCCGTCGACCGCACGAACAAGGTCTTCTTCACGGACGAGTACGGCGACGCGGTCGGCGCCGCGAGCGCCGGCGGCTTCGACCGGTTCTGGCGCCCGCGCGCCCGCCAGAGCCTCACCGACAAGCCCGTCGTCGACGCGAGCGGCAACCTGTGGTTCACCGAGACGGGCGCAAACCTGCTCACCCGCCTTTCGGACGTCGCCGCACCGGCGCTGCCGCCGGCGCAGCCGCCGCTGTTCACGGCGGACACCACGCATCACGCGGTGCTCGCGAGCGGCTTGCGGGACGTCACTGCCGTCGAGGTCTCGATTGACCGCAACGGCGCAGATCTCCTGCACACCGGCGCCGTGCCGGTCGCAGGCGGCGCCTTCGCGATCGATGCTCCCGTCCGCGGCGGCGACGTCGTGCGCCTGACGCTCGACGGGCCCTATCCTCATGTGCCGCTCTCCTTCCGCGTCGTCGACCTGCACGCGTCCGTCGCCGACGACGGCTCCGTTCGCGGGACCGTCGGGCCCGGCGGCGCGCCGCTCGCCGACCTCGTGGAGGTCGACGCGGACGGGCACGGCGCCGGTGCGCGGATCGCCCGCGACGGCGGCTTCGCATCGCCCACCGGCTTCGTCGACGCGGCGGGATCCGGCACTCTCACGTACGCCGGTGCGACGCGCGCCGGCATCTTCCGCACCGTGGCCGGGTTCGGGCCCGAGCCTGTCTCGTCCCCGCCGGCCGCGCCGGCCGCGCCGGCCGCGCC
>JABFWJ010000329.1 GCA_013362295.1 Thermoleophilia bacterium | reverse complement strand
TGAGCAGCGGTCTCGGCGCCGATCGCGCGTAGCTCTGCCAGGTCGGCGGGCGCGAGGCGGTCGAGGAGCTCGACCGCGGCCACGTTGGCGTCCACCTGCTCCGGCGTCGTCGCGCCGAAGAGCACCGTCGCCACGCGCGGATTCGCCGCGGCGAAGGCGATCGCGAGCGCGGCCGGCGTCGTCGCCAGCTTCACGGCGAGCGCGTGCAGAGCAGCGGCCGCCTGCAGCGCCGGCCGCAGCCGTGGATCGTCGAGCTGCTCACTCATCCGGCCGCGCGTCGAGCCGTCGACGTACTTGCCGCTGAGGACCCCGCCGGCGAGGACGAACGACGCGACGACGGCGGCTCCCGATTCGTCGAGCGCCGCGAGGGCGGCCGCCCCTTCCACGGCCCCGCGGAGCGTCAGGTTGTACGGAAGCTGGGCCGCGCAGGGCGGCGGCACACCCGCTCGGCGGGCGAGCCGCGCCGCCAGCGCATGCTGCTCCGGCTCCCAGTTGCCGGTGCCCCAGGCGCGCAGCTTTCCCGCTGCGATCAGGTCGCCGACGGAGTCGACGATCTCCTCGAGGGAGGGCCCCTCGGGATTCGCCCACGAGTAGGCGACATCCACGTACTCGATGCCCATCCGCCTGAGGGATCCATCGAGCTCCTCGGCGGCGGTCTCGGCGGGCCAGAACTCCCACCACAGCTTGTTCGCGACCGCGACCTCGTCGCGCTTCCAGCCCGCAGCGCGGAAGAGCTCGCCGAACACGACCTCCGAGTAGCCGCTCCGGATCGGCGCCGTTCCTGTTTCGTCGTCGTAACGGGCGTCGTCGAGAAAGTCGATGCCGCGGTCCCGCGCCGCCTGCATGACGGCGATGCCCTGCTCGCGCGGGATGCGCTCGTACGTTCGCCACGAGCCGAGTGCGAGCGCGGAGACGTGGATGCCCGACGCTCCGAGAGCGCGGTGCGGCAGGCCGCTCACGGCCCGACGCGGCTCCGAGTCAGAGCGGCTTCCCGATCAGCCAGTGATGCCCCTCGGGATCTGCGATCCGCCCCTGCCGCATTCCATACGGTTGATCGGCGACCGGAAAGATCTGCCTCGCGCCCGCGGCAACCGCCCGGGCCGCCACGGCGTCGGGGTCGTCGACGACGAGGTTGATGCGCACCGTCGTACCGTCGAGCGACGCCGGGCTCACGTTGAACGCCTCCCGGTTCTCGTCGACGACGAAGAACGAGAGTCCGTCGATGGCCAGCTCGGCGACCACATGACCGGTCGGCGCGATGAACCGCTCACGCTCGATCGCATCGAACGCGGCACGGTAGAAGTCGATCGCGCCGACCGCGTTCTCGACGGTCAACATCGGCGTGAGCGACGACGCGGCCATCGCCGCGGACCCTAACGCGTGGCTGCCAACTCGACCCACGCGGCGGTCAGGTCGGCTGCCGCGGCATCGTCGAGCGGCGCGAGGGCTCGCCAGACGTGGAAGTCGACCGCGACCCGAAGCGCGGCGTCGACGCGCTCGCGGCGGCGTCCTCGAACCCGGAACGAGCGGCCGAGCGTGCTGCGCACGTGTTCGAGGTACGCACCGAGGCCGGCGTCGATGATTCGACGGAGCGCGGGGAGCGACTCGGCGTCGCGGAGAACGTTCGCGGTCATCGGCTCCGTCTCCCGGTACCACGCGTAGAGTTCGCCGAGCGCCAGTCGCAACCGTTCGTGCGGGTCGGCGATCACGGCCCAGTCACCCGGGTCGGGCGCGGGGTGCAACGCGCGCCAATGCGTCGAGCAGGCGGCGAAGAGCGATGCCTCGTCCGGGAAATGATTGTAGACGGTCCGGCGCTGGACGCCCGCCCGGCGGGCGACCTCGCTGATCTGCGTCGACGCCGGCCCGACGGTGCAATGCAACTCGACCGTTGCTTCCGTGATCCGCCGCCGGGTCTCCTCGAGCTGCTCGGCACGTTTCTTGAGTTCGTACTTCCGCGTTCCCGTCATTTCCCTGTACGCAGTGTATCGCGAAATTGACAGAACACACCTCGTCGTTCATCATTCGATGCACACGATGTAGATCGAAAGGAGTTTCGTCATGATCGGAACCAAGGCGACCGGCGCCGTGCTCGGCCCTGGCGACGGAGAATTCGTCCACCTGCTTGCTCTCGGCGTGCGCTTCATGATCGACGGGGACGCGACGCGCGGGGCATTCAGCCTCGTCGAGCATCCACTTCCGCCCCGCGCGCTCGGTGCACCGCTCCACACGCACCGAAACGAGGACGAGTATTCGTATGTGCTCGAGGGGCGGATCGGGGTGCAACTCGGTGACGAGGTGCTCGAGGTGGGGCCGGGCGAGCTCGTGGTCAAGCCGCGCGGCATCCGGCACGCCTTCTGGAATGCGGGCGATGAGCCCGCCCGCCTCCTCGAGGTGATCTCGCCCGCCGGATTCGAGAACTACTTCCGTGAGCTCGCGCCGCTGCTCGCGGCCGCCGATCGCGACGAGGCGGCGATCGCGGACGTCGTCGCTCGGTACGAGCTCGAGATCGACTTCGACACGATCCCCGCCCTCGCGGAGCAGCACGCCCTGCGGCTCGGATGACGGACGGTCTCTACGGTTCAGACCACGGCGGCAGCTCGAGCGCGCGCTCGTACGCCGCGCGATCGTGGACCGGCTCGCCATGCGAGACGATGACGTGCTCGAACGGCAGCTCGAGCAGTGCGCGGAGCGCCGGCAGCACGCGATCCTCGTGCCATGGCGTTCCCCAGACCCGCAGCTCGCCGGCTCGCTCGGTCAGCGCGTCGGCGAACACGAGCGCCCGTTGTTCGGGCACCCACAGGGGCGTCTCGGCGCGCCCGCGCCCGTCGTACAGCGCCTCGAACCCGCCCGGCAGCCGCGTACCCGGCTCCAGCCCGTCGAGCTCGGTCTCCGGGATGTTGTCGCGCCAGAACAGGTATGGGCCGAATGCCCGGGCGCCGTAGCGCCGGACGAAGACGTCGACGTCGCGGACATGATCCGGCTTCAGGACGACGGCGAGCGTCGGCGGGCTCGCGTCCAGGCGCTCCCACACCTCGGTTGCCGCCTCGGGGGGCGCGATCGGGTCGATCACAGCGATCTCGCCCCCTGACATGGCACACGTCGAGGTCACGGGCGGCTCCCAGCCGGCGTCCGGCTGCCAGTCCGGATGATCCATCCGCCAGACCCAGAGCCCCGGACGCACCTCGCGGACCTCGCAGCACATCGGGCCATTCTGGACGTGGCGGACCCCACAAGCCTGTGCTTCCGCCACAATGCACGGTTGGTGGGGGAGCCCGGGCAGAATCCGGAGCATCTTCGACGTCTGCAGGAGCTGACTGACGCTGCGCTGGCGCACCTCGATCTCGAGGACCTCCTGAGCGACGTCCTCGCGCGGACGCGCGACCTGCTCGAGGTCGACACGGTCGCCGTCTTGCTGCTCGACGACGCCCAAGGTGACCTGGTCGCGCGCGCGGCGATCGGGATCGAGGAGGAGGTCGAGCGCGGCGTGCGCATCCCGATCGGGCGCGGGTTCGCGGGCCGTATCGTCTCGCAGCGCCGCCCGGTCGTCCTCCACGAGGTCGACCAGGGGGACGTGGTCAACCCGATCCTGCGCGAGAAGGGGATCAAGTCCCTCCTCGGCGTGCCGCTGATCACGGGGGGAAAGGTCATCGGCGTGCTCCATGTCGGCTCGCTCACCAAGCGTTCGTTCGATCCGGAGGAGGTCGACCTGTTGCAGCACGCCGGTGACCGCCTCGCGATTGGGATCGACCACGCGCGTGTCTACGCCGGGGAACTGGAGGCTCGTCGGCGCCTCGAGCGCGTGCAGGCCGTCACCGACGCCGCGCTCGCTCATCTCGAGCTCGATGAGCTGCTCGCGGTGTTGCTCCCGCGCATCCGTGCGGTGCTGGATGCCGACACGTGCGCCGTCCTGTTGCTCGACGAGGTGGGCCGGGAGCTGGTGGCGCGCGCCGCGGTCGGGCTCGAGGAGGAGGTCGAGCGCAGCGTTCGCATCCCGGTCGGGCGGGGCTTCGCGGGCCGTGTCGCGGCGCAGCGGCGCCCGGTGATCCTCGACGACGTCGACCGCGCAGACGTTCTCAACCCGATCCTCCGAGAAAAGGGGATCAAGTCGCTCGTCGGTGTTCCGCTCCTGGTGCGTCGCGAGGTGATCGGCGTCGTCCACGTTGGGTCCCTGACGCGCCGCGTGTTCGACTCGCGCGACGTCGAGCTCCTCGAGCTCGTGGCCGAACGCCTCGCGCTCGCGATCGAGCGGGCGCGACTGCACGAGGAAATGCTGTTGCTCGACCGGCTGAAGCTGAACTTCGTCGCGATCGCGTCGCACGAGCTGCGTACGCCGGCGTCGGCCGTGTACGGCGTCCTCGCCACGCTCGTCTCGCGAGGCGACGAGCTGACGAAGGAGGTGCGGGACTCGTTGCTCCAAAGCGGGTACGAGCAGGGCGAACGTCTGCGCCGGCTCCTCGAGGAGCTGCTCGACCTCTCGCGGCTCGACGCCGAGGCGATCAGGGTCGATCCGAGACCGCTCGTGCTGCGCACCGTGCTCGGCGATCTGGCGGGCGAGGCAGTCCCGCTGGGGACGGCGGTCCGGCTCGAGGTGGCGCCCGATCTCGCAGTCCTCGCCGATCCCGTCGTGATCGACCGCGTGATCTCGAACCTGCTCATCAACGCGGTCCGGTACGGGATGCCTCCGATCACCGTCTCGGCCGAGCACCGCGACCGGCATGTGCGGATCGCCGTCGAGGACACGGGCGGCGGCGTGCCCGCCGAGCTCGAGCAGCGCCTGTTCGAGCGGTTCGCGCGCGGCCACGGCGCGACGGGGAGCGGCCTCGGGCTCGCGATCGCGCGGGCGGACGCTCGCGCGCACGGCGGCGATCTCGTGTACGACCCGCGCGGGGCAGGAGCGCGCTTCGAGCTCCTGCTGCCGCAGACCTGACCGCATGGCCACGCTGGCCGGCACCTGGACGAACTGGGTCGGCAACCAGTCCTGCGCGCCGGCGCAGTTTGCGGCTCCGGCGAGCGAGGACGAGGTTGCGTCGCTCGTCGCGGAAGCCGCCGACCGCCGCTGGACGGTGCGTGTCGCCGGCGCAGGCCATTCGTTCACGCCGGTCGTCGCCACCGACGGCCTGCTGCTCGACCTGCGCGGCCTCGGCGGCATCCGCTCGATCGACGGCGGCCGTCGTCGCGTCGTGGTCGGGCCGGCGACCACGATCGGCGAGTTCGGCGAGCCGCTCTGGGCGGAAGGGCTCGCGCTCGCGAACCAGGGCGACATCGTCGCCCAGCAGATCGCCGGCGCGATCTCGACCGCCACGCACGGGTCGGGCCTGCGGCTCGGCAGCTTCTCGTCCACGGTCCGGCGCGTGCGCGTCGTGACCGCCGGCGGCGACGTCGCGGAGATCGGCGAGAGCGATGCCGGGCGCCTGCACGCGGCACAGGCCGCCCTCGGGATGCTCGGCGTCATCACCGAGGTCGAGCTCGAAGTGGCAACCGCCTACCGGCTCCGCGAGCGCGTCGACGACTGGAGCTGGGACGAAGCCTGGGGACGCTTCGACGAGCTGGCGCAACAGCATCGCCACTATTCGTTCTTCTGGATGCCCTCCGACGATTCGGCCGCGCTCTACGGGCTTGCCGGAGACGGCGCGTCGCTCGCCGATCGCTGTCACGTGAAGATCTACGACGAGGTCGACGAATCGACACCCGACTCCGCCGAACGGCACCGCCGCGTCGGCCCGGCACACGTGATCTACCCGATGGTGTACGAGCCGAACTTCCATGAGTTGGAGTACTTCGTCCCCTACGAGCAGGGACGGAACGCGCTCGCCGCGATGCGCGAGCTGATGCTCGCGAGGCTGCCAGCGTCGACCTTTCCGATGGAGGTGCGGACGGTGGGCCGCGACGACGCGTTCCTGTCGCACAGCTACGGACGCGAGACCGTCGTCATCTCCGTCTCGGGTATGCCGGGGATCGACTACGACCCGTACCTGCGTGACGTCGACCGCCTGCTCGGCGAGTTCGACGCCCGCGTCCACTGGGGGAAGTTGCACTACCTGACGCGCGCGCAGCTGCTCGACCGCTACCCGCGGGCAAACGACTTCATCGCGATCCGGCGTGCGCTCGATCCCGCGGACACCTTTCTCAACGCGCACCTCGCGCCGCTCTTCTCCTGAGCCGCGGCAGCCACGCCGGGATGGTCCGGCAGTAGTCCTCGTACGCGGCGCCGAACTGCCGGCGCAGTGTCGGTTCCTCGTACCAGCGGACGAACGACCACACTGCGAGCCCGACCGCGGCGGCCCACAGGAGCAGAACGGCGCGTCCCAGCAGGAGCGCCTGGCCGATGAGCGTCGCCTCGAGCGCAAGGTACATCGGGTTGCGCACGTAGCGGTACAGCCCGCCGACCACGAGCTGCTCCGTCGGCGCAACCGGCGCGGGTGTTCCGACTCCCTCCATGACGAAGCTCACGAACGACCGCACGAGCAGCGGGACGCCGGCGACGATCAACAGCGCGCCGGCCACTCGAGCGGGCGCCCACCAGTGCTGGACGTGCCAGTCCGTGAGCCACCACGGGAAGACTCCCGCGACGATCCCGGGTGCGAGCGCGAAGAACGCCGCGCTGCCGAGCGCGGCGCGGAGCCGCGACGTCATCCCGCCGGCTCGTGTTCGGGCGCCAGCGCCGGCGCGTTCGCGGCGACGCCGACGGGAAGGTCGACGGCCGCAACGCACCAACGATCGCCGCACTCGCACACGAACGAGCGCACGATCGTCTCCGCGTCGCCTTCCGCCCACCGGCGGGCAGAGAACGCGCGCAGCTGCGCCACGATCGCCAGGTTGCCCTCGCGGAGGAGAGCGCGTCGCTCGGCAGCGGACCCGGCGAGCGGTCCCGCGGCGAGCGCGTCGGCGAAGAGCTCCTCGACGGCGGCGACGGTCTCGTCGATGCCGCGCGTCCCGTCGACCGGAAGGATCGGCATGCCGTGTGCGCGCGCGTCCCGTTCGATCTTCGCCGCAAGGAGCTCGTAGAGCCTGTTCGTGCGACCGTCGCGCGCCTCGAGCCGCTCCCGCTGGAGCTCGACGGTGGGCAGGAGCCAGACGGCGGTGCTGCGGTCCGCGACGAGTGCGGGCGAAAGGACCGTTCCTTCGGCGACCGTCAGCGGTGACGTGGGCAGCGCGGCGACGTCCTCGGCGACCATGGCGCCGCGCTCGCGGTGGAGCGACATCGCGAGCAGGTCGTCGTCGGCGACCGTCGTGCGGTCGGACGGGCTCAGCGCCTCCCAGCGGCGCGCTGCCTGGTTCCCTTCGCGCAGCGCGCGGTCGCGGTGTGCCCAGGTGCGCGTGTCGGCGTTGTACCAACGAAGGCCGTGCCGCCTCGCGAGCCGCGTTGCGACCGTCGTCTTGCCGGAGCCCGGAGGCCCGCCGATCCACAGGACGCGCCTCGGCGTGCTCAGCGTGCGGCCGCGATCAACTCGTCCATGTCAGGGCGAGGCCGGTCGGCGAACGTCAGCTTGCCGTCGTCGCCGCGCGGCCACTCCGACTCGGGCCGGTCCCAGGCGAGCTCGAGCCCGTTGCCGTCCGGGTCCGCCAGGTACGCCGCTTCGTGCGTTCCGTGATCGGTCAGGTGGTCGACGGGCCAGCCCGCAGCGCGCAGCCTGCGCAGCGCGTCTCCGAGCGACGCGCGCGTCGGGTAGCGGATCGCGACGTGATACAGCCCGGTCGACCCCGGCGGCGGAGGCGATCCGCCCGCCGAGTTCCACGTGTTGAAGCCGAGGTGATGGTGGTATCCGCCGGCCGATACGAACAGGGCGTCCGGCATCCGCACCATCACCTCGAAGCCGAGGATGCCGACGTAGAAGTCGTGCACGCGCTGGATGTCGGCGGTGCGCAGATGCACGTGGCCGATGTCGACGCGCGGATCGATCGGGCGACGGTCGTTCATCGAGCGCATTCTCGCCGAACCGGTGTGCTCCGGTAGCGTCTCTCCGTGCTCCTCTACAACAGCCGGGTCTCGGGCAACTGTTACAAGGTCCGGCTGCTCCTGGCGCACCTCGGCGTCGCGTACGAACGGCGCGAGGTGGACGTCGCAGACCGGTCGAACCGCCCCGCGCTGCTCGGCGGCCTCAATCCGGCGCTGCGTGTGCCCACTCTGGTGCTGGACGACGGGCGCTCGCTCGGCGAGTCGGGTGCGATCCTCTGGTACTTCGGCGAGGGCACGCGGTTCGTTCCGGACGATCCCTACGAGCGCGCTCAGGTGCTCCAGTGGATGTTCTTCGAGCAGTACGACCACGAGCCGGCGATCGCGGTCGTGCGCTTCTGGCTCGCCTACTCGGGACGACCGGTGGAGGATTTCGCCGACCGTCTCGACGAGCGTCGTGCCGCCGGCTACCGGGCGCTCGACGCGCTCGAGGGCCACCTCGAGGGTCGCTCCTGGCTGGTCGGCGACTCGATGACCCTCGCCGACATCGCGCTGTACGCCTACACGCACGTCGCGCAGGAAGGCGGGTTCGAGCTCGAGCGGTATCCCGCCATCCACGCTTGGCTCGAGCGTGTGGCGTCGCAGCCGGGCCACGTCCGCATCGACGCCTGACGCGACTCGCCGGCCGTCCTCCACCGTCCGCTCTAGCTGATCGTGATCGTCGCGCCGACGAGCGTTCCTGCCCGCACGCGCACCTGTGTACCGCGCGCGAGCGTCCGGTTGACGCGGAAGTAGCCACCGGCGCTTGCGTGCACCGTCGCGAGCGTTCGCCATTGTGAACCGACCCGCCGTTCGATCCGTGCTATCGATCCTGCGCCCGGCGCGCGCAGCTGCCCCCACAGCGTCGAGCGCGAGATCTGGGCGAGCGGCAGCCGGAATGCGGCGTACGCCGGCTTGGGCGCGTTTGAAAGGGAGACGAGGCCGCTCTGGAAGCGCGCCAGGCTCGGTTCGTCGCGGTAGAGGAACTGGATCAAGAGATCGACCTTCGGTGCGCGGTAGGCGGCGAATGCGCCCTCGCCGATGTAGCGCGCTTGGAGCGTGCGCGAGACGCCGAGGAGCCGATCGGGCGGGTTCGTCTGGTAGCCGTACTCGGTCAGCCAGATGCGCGCGCGCGGGAAGTCGCGACCGACGAGCGCGGTCAGCCGGCCGAGCGTCGCCATCGTGATCGTGGTGCAGTGTCCGCAGCCGCCCTCGAGCGGCGACTCGCGCTTGGGATCGAGCGGATACGGGTTGTGCGCATACGCATCGAGGCGCGCGTGTGCAGCGTGCATCGCGCTCAGCCACGCGATCGGCGAGACGCCGCCGGTCGAGCCGCGCGGTGCCGTTCCTCCACCTGCGACCTGCGCGCCGCGGATTGCCTCGTGGATCGCGATATACGCGGGATTGAGCAGCTTCGTCGCATACGTCGCCGCCGACGCCGGTCGCAGCCAGCGCACCTGGTTCGGTTCGTTCCAGATCAGCCAGCGTCGGACCCACGGATACTCGTGCGCCGCGGCCGACGCGAATGCAGCGAAGGTCCTGCCGCTCGTGGGCGCGCGGTTCGACGGACGACCGCCGTTCGCCCAGGAAGGTGTCCCCAGCAGTTGCAGGACGACGTCGATTCCGTGCTCGTGCAGGCCCTCGAGCACGGGTTCTGTCTCGCTCCAGTCGTATGCCGAGTCGGTTGGATCGGTCGGCACGGACGGCCGCGTGCGTGCGATCTGGTCCCAGCGGAGCGTGAAGCGGACGACGCGCACACCGAGTGCGTCGAGCTTGTCGAGGCGCGAGCCGAGGCTTCCCTGGCCGTTGAGGAGCCACGCGTCGTCGGTGAGGCCGAACTTGACTCCGGGCGCGGCGGACGCGCGCGGCGCACTTGCCAGTGCCGCCACGAGTGCGAGTGCGAGCAGCGGGGCGGATCGTTTTAACGCAGTCCGTTTCATTTGTCCCAGGTTGTCGCGATTCCGGCGAAGCCAAACCTGATCTGCGCCCGGTTTCACAGTTTCGTGACACTCACGATTCCCACGTGTTGCACCTTGCTCGCTACGGTCGTTGCATGAGGAAAACGGCGACTCCGTGGGGCCCGGCGACGCTCATCGAGCAGCTTCGGCTCCCTCAGCAGGCGGGTGACAGACGCTTCACGTCCGTCGTGGAGCTGCTCGAGAGCGACCGCGGCGAGCGCCTACTCCGGTTCGCATACTCGACCGGCGGGAGCTCCCGCCGCGGCCCCGTGACGCTGCGGGTGCGCGACCTGGTGCGCTTGCGCAAAGAGCTCGGGAGGCGGCCCGCGCTCGCGGAGGCGTTCGGCGAAGCATTCGACGCAGGAGGCGACGCCTAGACGGACGCGGCGAGTGACAACCGAGCAGCGTCGACCAGCGAGCCGAGGATCGACGCACCGTCGACAGAGCCGAGCAGCGGGTCGACCGCGTGCTCCGGATGGGGCATCAGTCCGAAGACGTTGCCGTCGGCGTTCGAGACGCCGGCCACGTCGGCAACGGCACCGTTCGGGTTGTCACCGGCGGTGTAACGCAGCACGAGCTGCCCCGACGATTCGAGAGCGGCGACCAACGCGTCGTCGGCGAACCAGCACCCGTCGCCGTGCTTCACGGGGATTGTCAGCTCCTGCCCGGTGCGGCAGCGCGTCGTGAAGGGCGTGTCGGTCCGTTCGACCCGCAGCGTCACGTCCCGGCAGACGAACGAGAGCGATGCGTTCGGGCGCAGCGCGCCCGGAAGCAGTCCAGCTTCGGTGAGGATCTGGAAGCCGTTGCAGATGCCGAGCACGAGCCCTCCGTCGGCTGCAAATGCCTCGACCGCACGCACGATCGGCGAGAAGCGGGCGATCGCGCCGCAACGCAGGTAGTCGCCGTACGAGAACCCGCCCGGGAGGACGACGGCTGCCGTCTCGCGGGGGAGCATCTCCTCGGTATGCCAGACCCGCGGCGCCGTCGCGCCGAGGTGCTCGAGGGCGCGTTGTGCATCGCGGTCGTCGTTCGACCCCGGCCAGACCACGACCGGGATGACGGGTCTCGGCTCGCTCACGGGCGCTCCAGCTCGATCTCGTAGCTCTCGATCAACGGGTTCGTCAGGAGCTGCTCGCACATCCGCTCGAGCTGTGCGAGCGCCTCCGCCCGGTCGTCGGTCGGCACGTCGACGTCGACGAGCCGGCCGACCCGCGCCTCGCCGACGTCGAAGCCGAGGTGGCGCAACGAGCTCTCGACCGCCTGTCCCTGCGGGTCGAGGATGCCGGGCTTCGGCCGGACGAGCACCGTCGCCCTCACGCGAGCACCAGGCTCGGGTTGGCGAGGTACTCGTCGAAGCCGATCTCCGTCAGGCGCTCGAACGCCTCGACGTATCGCGCGCGCGTGCCGTCGACGACGTCGCCCGGCAGCTCCGGGCCGGGAGCCGTCTTGTCCCAGCCGAGCGACTCGCAGTAGTCGCGGACGAACTGCTTGTCGTACGAGGGCGGCGTCCCTCCGGGCCGGTACGCCTCGGCCGGCCAGAAGCGTGACGAGTCGGGAGTGAACGCCTCGTCGCCGAGCACGAGCTCGCCGCGCTCGTCGAGGCCGAACTCGAGCTTCGTGTCGGCAAGGATGATCCCGCGCTCGCGGGCGTAGTCCGACACGAACGAGTAGAGCGCGAGCGCGACGGCCTCGACCTCGTCGAAACGCGCTTCGCCGACGAGCTCGATCGCCGCGGCACGGTCGATGTTCTCGTCGTGCCCGGTCGACGCCTTCGTCGCGGGCGTGAAGATCGGGCGCGGCAGCTGCTGCGACTCGGCAAGGCCCTCCGGCAGCCGGTGGCCGCAGACCTCTCCGGTCGCGACGTAGTCCTTCCAGCCCGAACCGGCGAGGTAGCCGCGGACAACGCACTCGATCGGCAGCATCTCGAGCCGGCGGCACTCGGTCGACCGGCCGTCGTCACGCAGCGCGATCAGATGGTTCGGGAGGAGGCCGCTCGTGCGGGCGAACCAGAACCCGGACAGGCCGGTGAGGACGCGCCCTTTGTCAGGGATCTCGGTCGGGAGGATCACGTCGAATGTCGAGATCCGATCGCTTGCGACGAGCAGCAGGCGCTCGTCGTCGAGCGCGTAGAGCTCGCGGACCTTCCCGCTGGCGAGGTGCGTCGCGGCTTCAGGCATGAACGGGTTCCTCCTTCGGGACGAGGCGGCGGACGCGGTCAAAGGCGGCGTCGAGGTGGGAGACGGTGGCGCTGAGATCGAAGACGTCGGCAAGCGCCGCGTCGTCGAGATGCGCGGTGATGTCGGGATCGTTCCGTACGAGCTCCGGGAAGTCGCGTTCCTCGTCCCATGCCTGCATCGCGCTGCGCTGCACCAGGCGGTAGGCCTCTGCGCGCTCGAGTCCGCTCTCGATCAGCGCCAGGAGCAGCCGGTGCGAGAAGAAGAGACCGTGTGAGGCCCAGAGGTTTCGTTCCATGCGCTCAGGGTGCACGACGAGGCCGTCGACAATCCACGTGAACCGGTCGAGCGCGTAGTCGACGGCAAAGAACGCGTCCGGGATCACGACCCGCTCCGCCGACGAGTGCGAGATGTCGCGCTCGTGCCACAACGGCACGTTCTCGAAGCCCACGACGGCGGCCGCGCGCACCACGCGCGCGAGGCCGGAGATGCGTTCGGCGACCTTCGGGTTGCGTTTGTGCGGCATCGCCGACGACCCCTTCATGCCGGCGGCGAACGGCTCCTCGACCTCGCGCACCTCGGTGCGCGCGAGATGGCGGATCTCCGTCGCGAAGCGATCGAGCGACGTCGCGCACAACGCGAGTGCGGACAGCAGCTCGGCATGGCGGTCACGCGCGATCACCTGCGTCGACACCGGGTCGGGCTCGAGCCCGAGCCGCTCGCACGCGATCCGCTCGACCTCCGGATCGATCGCGGCGTACGTCCCGACGGTTCCGGAGAGCTGGCCGACGCGGCACTGCTCGAGGGCGCGCTCGACGCGGGAGCGAGCGCGGTCGAGCTCGAACGCCCAGCCCGCGAGCTTCCAGCCGAATGTCGTCGGCTCCGCGTGAATGCCGTGCGAGCGGCCGATGCAGACCGTGCGCCGGTGCTCCTCGGCTCGTCGCACGACGGCGGCGAGCGCTCGCTCGATCCCGCGCAGCACGAGCTCGCCGGCATCGCGCATCTGCAAGGCGAGCGCCGTGTCGACGACGTCCGACGACGTCAGCCCGTAATGGACCCAGCGCCCTTCCGGGCCGAGCTGCTCGGCGACTGCGTCGACGAACGCGGCGAGATCGTGGTCGGTCGTCCGCTCGATCTCCTGCACGCGCTCGGCCGTGGGCGTCGCCGCCTGGGCACGGATCGCGGCGACGTCCTCCGCCGGCACGGCGCCGACCTCCGCCCACCCGTCGAGCGCCGCCAGCTCCACCTCCAGCCAGCGCGCGAGCTTGCCCTCCTCCGACCAGATCCTGCTCATCTCCGGACGGCAGTAGCGGGCGATCACTCCGGACAGTGTAGAGCCGCCTCAGGCGGTCACCGGCAGAGGGCGGCGGCGACCGCCACGTACACCTCCCGGCAGCGCTGGAGGGAGCTCACGTCCACCCATTCGACCGCTGCGTGTGCGCCCTCGCCGGCCGGCCCGAAGAGGAGCGTCGGGATGCCGGCGGCGGCGATCAGAGCCGCGTCGGTCCAGAACGGCAGCCCCACCACGCCGGTCGTGCCGGCGGCGGCTGCGACCGTCTGCACCAGCTCGTGGCTCTCGTCGAGCTCGAACGGCTCACGCGAGACGAGCAGGCGCACCTCCGCGTCGCCGACGGCGGCCCGCAGTTCGGCCTCGACCGCCGCCGGCGTCTCGCCGGGCAGCGTCCGGCGTTCGCCGGTCACGCGACAGCGCTCGGGATAGCTCGAGAGCTCCTGCCCGCCCTCGATCAGCGACGCGTGCAGCGATCCCGATCCGAGAAGCGGATGACGGCCCCCTGCCTGCAGCTCGCCGTCGAGCGCCTCGAGTGCGACGAGCGCGTGGCCCATCTTCGCGATCGCGTCGACGCCCAGGTCGGGTCGCGAGCCGTGTGCGGCCACGCCGCGCGTCTCGACCTCGAAGCCGGCGAACCCGCGGTGGGCGACGGCGACTTGGAGCTCGGTCGGTTCGCAGACGATCGCCGCGTCCGCGTCCACCTGTGCCAGGACCGCCTCGGTACCGATCGACGCGAGCTCCTCGTCGGCGACGGCGGTGACGATCACGTCACCGGCGAGCCTGAGTGCTCGCGCATCCACGACGGCGAGCAGCGCCGCGGCCAGCGCGCCCTTCATGTCGTACGCGCCACGCCCGTACAGGCGCCCGTCTTCGAAGCGCGCCTCGAACGGGCTCTGCATCGCCTCGGTCCCGACCGTGTCGAGGTGCGCGTTCAGGAGCAGCGAGCGCCCGCCGCCGGTGCCGCGCGCGACCCCGATCACCGACGGCCGGCCGTCGGCGGAGCCGACGACCTCGACCTCGAGGCCGGCGCGGCCGAGCCAGTTCGCGACGTGACCCGCGATCTCCGCCTCTCCCGCTGCGCCGGGGATCAGCGCCGGATTGACCGAGTCGATCCGAACGAGGTCGGCGGTGAGCTCCGCGACCTCGCTCACGTCAGCGAGATGATGCGCGCAGCGAGCACCGCGGCATTCTTCGCGTTGTCGACACCCACTGTTGCCACGGGCACCCCGGGCGGCATCTGCACGATCGACAGCAGGGCATCGAGCCCGTCGAGCACCGACATCGAGGACCGGAGGGGAACGCCGATCACCGGAAGGTCGGTGTGCGCGGCCACCACGCCGGGAAGCGCCGCCGCGAGGCCGGCGCCGCAGATCAGCACCTTGATTCCGCGCCCGGCTGCTCCCTTGGCGTACTCGGCGACGGCGTCGGGAGTGCGGTGCGCCGACCGGACGTCGAACTCCCAGCCGATGCCGCGCTCATCGAGCTCGTCGAGCGCGGCCTGCATCCGCGCACGGTCCGATTCGGAGCCGACGAGGATCCCGACGACGGCGTCAGCCACGCGCGATGTCGCGCCGGTACTGCGCGCCGTCGAAGGAGATCAGGTCGACGGCCGCGTACGCACGCTCGCGGGCATCGCCGACGGTCGAGCCTGTAGCGGTCACTGAGAGGATTCTGCCGCCGTTGGTCACGACCATGCCGTTCCGAACCGCCGTTCCTCCGTGGAACACGAGCGCGCCGGTCGCTTCGGCCGCTGCGATCCCGTCGATCGGCGCGCCCGCGTAGTCGCTGCGAGCCGGGTAGTCGGGAGCGGCGAGGACGACCGTCACGGCCGCCTCGCCGCTCATCGCGGTCGACGAGCCGGCGACATCGCCTACCGCGCACGCGAACAGCAACTGCAGGAGGTCGCCTTGCAGGCGGGGCAGCAGCACCTGCGTCTCGGGATCGCCGAACCTCGCGTTGAACTCGAGCACCTTCGGGCCGTCGTCGGTGATCATCAGTCCTGCGAACAGGCAGCCGACGAAGGGCGAGGCGCGCCGCGCCAGCTCTTCGATCACCGGCTGGTGGATCTGCTCGACGAGCGCGTCGACGTCCTCGAACCAGGGGACCGGCGAGTAGGCGCCCATGCCGCCGGTGTTGGGGCCGGTGTCACCGTCGCCGATGCGCTTGAAGTCCTGCGCCGCGCCGACCGGCACGACCCGCCGACCGTCGGTGACCGCGAAGAGCGAGACCTCCTCGCCCTCGAGCAGCTCCTCGATCACGAACTCTCCCCCGAACGCAGTCACCGCCTGCAGCGCGTCGTCGACCTCCGCCGCCGTGCGGCAGACGAAGACACCCTTGCCCGAGGCGAGTCCGTCGGCCTTCACGACGCACGGCGGCCGAGCGACCGACATCGTCTTCGCCGTCGGCACGCCGGCCGCGCGCATGATCTCCTTCGCAAAGGACTTCGAGCCCTCGATCCGCGCCGCGTCCGCGCTGGGCCCGAAGACGGGGAAGCCGTTCATCCGCAACTCGTCGCCGACGCCGGCGACGAGCGGCGCTTCCGGGCCGACGACGATCAGGTCCGCCTCGATGGTGACCGCGAGGCTGAGCAGGCCTTCGCCGTCCTCCGCCCGAACCGGGTGACACCGTCCGAGGGCAGCGATGCCCGGGTTGCCGGGCGCCGCATGGAGCTCGGTCAGGCCCGGGCTCCGCGCGAGCCGCCACGCAAGCGCGTGCTCACGCGCACCTGAGCCGACGAGCACGACCTGCACGCGGCGAGTCTACTTCCGGGGTTTGACGGTGGCGCCCTCCCGGAACACGCAGCGCATGCAAGAGCCGGGCATCGACGAGCACGACTGGATCAGCGAGTGGGAGGACATCGATCCTCTCCTGAGGGAGTCGCCGACGGAGGCCCTCTCCGAGGCCGACGACTTGATCGCGCGCATGATGGCCGCGCGCGGCTTTCCCTTGCAGGAGCTGGAGGGCGAGGAGCTGAGCGAGCCGGAGACGACGCGCTCGTTCATGGAGGCACGCCGGCTGACGAGGCAAATCGACGCCGGGGAGTCGTACGACCCGGGCGACGTCGCGCTCGCCGTCGAGGCCTACCGCGAGCTGTACGAGTACCTGCTCCGCCTCGGGCCCACCGCAGGCACCCCGGCCTGACCGATACTTGGGCGGTGAAGGCGCCGCCGTATTCGACCGCGAAGGTCGACGTGGTGCGCGTTCCCGACGGGGACGCGCACGACCTCGTCGCCGTCGAAGAGCCGCTCGAGATCCGGATCGGGGGCTCGCCCGTCGCGGTGACCATGCGCACCCCCGGCCACGACGAGGAGCTCGCCCTCGGGTTCGCGCTCTCCGAGGGGCTGCGACCCGCCGGCGCCCGGCTCCCGGACGACCTCGCGGCGAACACGGTCGAGCTCGACGCGCCCGGGTTCGATCCAGGCCGCCTCGCTCGGAGCTTCTACACATCCTCTTCGTGCGGTGTCTGCGGCAAGGGCGCGCTCGAAGCCGTGGCGGTCGAGGCGGCGCGCGTCGAGAGCGGCCTGGAGCTGTCCGCAACGCTCGTGTCGTCGCTCCCCGAGCGGTTGCGCGCCGCGCAGCCGGCATTCGAGGCAACCGGAGGACTGCACGCGACCGGGCTGTTCGACGAGCGCGGAGAGCTGCTGTGCCTGCGCGAGGACGTCGGACGTCACAACGCGATGGACAAGGTGGTCGGCTGGGCCTTCCGCTCCGAGCTGCTGCCGCTCGCACGTTCGGTCCTCTGCGTCAGCGGACGGCTGTCGTTCGAGCTCGTCCAGAAGGCTGCCGTCGCCGGCTGCCCCATTCTCGTGGCGGTCGGTGCGCCGTCGTCACTCGCCGTTCAGCTGGCGCGCGACCGGGGCGTCACGCTCTGCGGGTTCGTGCGCGCCGGGCGCCTGAACGTCTACTCCGAGCCGTGGCGCATCGTGCGCTGACGGGCGTCGTGCTCGTGGGCGGCGCGAGCACCCGCTTCGGCTCGCCCAAGGCGCTCGCACGGGTCGACGGCGAGACGTTCGTCGACCGCGCCCGCCGCATCCTCGGGGAGGCGTGCAACGAAGTGCTCGTCATCGGCAAGGCGGGCGAGCTGCCGTTCGAGGTCGTCGACGACGCATCCGAGGTCCGAGCGCCGATCGCGGGGGTCGTGGCCGGTCTTCGCCGCGCCGCCAACGAGGTCGCCGTATTTCTCCCGGTCGACTGCCCACGCGTCACCGCCGACGTGGTGCGCATGCTCGGGGACGCGTGCCGCGACGCGGCCGTCCCCCGGACGGGCCCGCTGCCCGGAGCGTGGGCGAAGAGCGCCCTGCCGGTCCTCGAGCGCCGCCTCGCACAGGGCCCACTCGCCCTCTATCGCGCCTACGAGGAGCTGGACGTCGCCGAGCTCGACCTCGACCCGTCCCTCCTCGTCGATGTCGACACCCCGCACGACCTCGAGCGCCTCGACCGCTGAGCTCCGACCAGTGAACGTGGTCTGACCAGTGAACGTGCCGCCGCGGTCCTTAGGGTGCGGCGTCTCGGTGCGCGCGGTACTCCTCCTGGGCACGGCGGAGGCGTTGCTCGTCCGGGTCGTTCTTCTTGCCGCGGAGCACCCAGATCGTGAGCACGAGAGCGACGAGGACCGGGGCGAAGATCGAGATCGCGACGATCACCTGCGTCCAGCCGCTCGCCGTGTAGGCGAGCACGTCTACGCCAGGACGCGCTCGCGCGCGGCGCCGACGCCGACCAGCTCGATCGGCACCTCGAGCGCGCTCGAGACGAATTCGACGTACGCGCGCGCGGCGGGCGGGAGGTCGTCGAGCGACGACGCGCTGTCGAGCGGCTCCGACCAGCCGGCCATCGTCTCCCAGACGGGCTCCGCATGATGGAAGTCCGACTGGTGGGCGGGGAAGTGCTCCGTCTCGGAGCCGTCGCGCAGCCGGTAGCGGACGCAGACGGGTAGCTCGGCGAACTCGGACAGCACGTCGAGCTTCGTCAGTGCGAGTGACGTGATGCCGTTCACGCGCACCGCATAGCGGAGCGCGACGAGGTCGAGCCACCCGCAGCGACGCTCGCGTCCGGTGACCGTGCCGAACTCGCCGCCGAGCTCGCGCAGGCGCGTCTGCTTCTCGTCGCGGATCTCGGACGGGAACGGCCCTTCCCCGACGCGCGTGACGTACGCCTTCGAGACGCCGAGCACGCGGTCGATGCGCGTCGGCCCGATCCCGATGCCGGTCGCCGCTCCCGACGCGATCGGGTTCGACGAGGTGACGAACGGATACGTCCCGTGGTCGAGATCGAGCAGCGTCGCCTGTGCGCCTTCGAACAGGACGTGCTTGCCGTCGCGCAGCGCCTCGTCGACGAGCAGCGACACGTCGCCGACGTACGGCGCGAGCCGTTCTGCGTAGCCGGCGTACCGCGACCAGACCTCCTCGAGGTCGAACGGCTCCGATTCGTAGATGCGCTCGAGCCACAGGTTCTTCTCGGCGAGCGCGACCTCGATCTTCTGACGCAGGATCTTGGGGTCGAGCACATCCTGCACACGGATCCCGATGCGCGAGGCCTTGTCCGCGTACGCAGGACCGATGCCACGGCGCGTCGTTCCGATCTGCAGGTTCCCGAGCCGCCGCTCAGAGGCCTGGTCGATCGCCACGTGCCACGGCATGATCAGGTGCGCGTTCCCGCTCACGACGACGACCGACGGATCGATGCCGCGGGCTGCGAGATCGTCGAGCTCCTCGAGGAGCACCTGCGGGTCGACGACGCAGCCCGCGCCGATCACCGACGTCTTGCCCGAGATGACGCCGCTCGGGGTCTGGCGGATCTTGAACGTCTCGCCGCCGGCGACGATCGTGTGCCCTGCATTGGGGCCGCCCTGATAGCGGCACACGACGTCCGAATCCTGGGCGAGCAGGTCGACGATCTTGCCTTTGCCTTCGTCGCCCCACTGCGCACCGACCACGACGGTCGAAGGCACTTCCCGAACTCTAGCGGGCCATGCCGTCGGCCCCCGCGGCCCGGACGGCGAAGGCGCTAGAGCGCGCGCGCGAGCGGCCGCGCGATGCGGTGTACGACGATCCGGTGGCCGCGGCGACACGTCATGAAGCCGACGTCGGCGTCGCGACGGAGCGTTCCGTGGATCACACAGGTCTCGGCCGCGAGCGAGTCGCGCGCGAACAAGCACGCCTCGCACGGTTCCTCGAAGGACGTCGTCTCCGGTCCGAGCCACACGTGCTGCCGCTCCCAGGTCACGCGATCTGCAGCTGCCCTTCGGAGTGGCGGGCGAGCGGGCGTGGACGTTCGACGCGACGCAGGACGATCTCGTGTCCGCCCGCACAGCGGACGACGGTCACCGCCGCCTCGGGGGCGACCGCGCCGCGGACGCTTGCGACCGAGAGTGCGTCCGCAAACAGGACACCCGACCTGCGTGCGCGCTCGAGGCAGGGCTCGCACACGCACGAGAACGCCGTCGCCGAGGGCGAGAGCCAGACGGTGGTCGTCACGCGCCCGCCGCCAGGTCGGCGAACTTCGCGTAGCGCTTCTGGAACGCGAGCTTCTCGGTTCCGGTGGCGCCGTTGCGATGCTTCGCGAGGATCAGCTCGGCAATGCCCGCGGAGTCGGTCTCCTCGGGGTTGTAGTACTCGTCGCGGTAGACGAACATCACGAGGTCGGCGTCCTGTTCGATCGAGCCCGACTCGCGCAGGTCGGAGAGGATCGGGCGCTTGTCGTGGCGCTGCTCGACCGCACGGGAGAGCTGCGACAGCGCCATGATCGGCACGTCGAGGTCCCGCGCGAGCACCTTCAAGGCACGCGAGATCTGCGACACCTCCTGCACGCGGTTCTCGACCGTGGTGCCGCTCGTCATCAGCTGCAGGTAGTCGATGATGACCAACCCGAGGTCGGGCTGGCGCATCTTCAGGCGGCGCAGCTTCGAGCGGATCTCCATCATGGTGATCGAGCCGGTGTCGTCGACGTAGATCGGCGCCTTGGAGAGCTTGTCGCAGGCCGCGGTGAGCCGCGGCCAGTCGTCGACGGCGAGCTTCCCGGTGCGCAGCCGCTGCGACTCGACCTTGCCCTCCGAGCACATCAACCGCTGCGTCACCTCCGCCTTCGACATCTCGAGCGTGAACAGCGCGACAGGCGTCTCGTGCCGCACGGCGACGTTCGAGGCTACGCAGAGCGCGAGCGCCGACTTCCCCATCGAGGGGCGCGCCGCGACGATGATCAGGTTGCCCGGCTGAAAGCCCGACGTGAGCCGGTCGAGATCGCGGAAGCCCGAGGCCGTGCCGGTGATGTCGCTGCCCGCCTCGTACAGCTTGGTGATCGTCTCGAACGACTCCTTGAGCAGGTCGTCGATATGGGCGAACTCGGTCGAGACGCGCTGCTGCGACAGGTCGAAGACGATCGCCTCGGCGCGGTCGACGAGCTCGACGGTCTCGCCGGGCCGGTCGAAGCCGAGGCGCGCGATGTCGTTGCCGGCGCGGATCAGCCCGCGCAGGGTCGCCATCTCGCTGACGATGCGCGCGTAGTGGGCCGCGTTCGACGCCGCCGGCACGAGCGCGGCGAGCTCGTGCACGCGCTCGGCGCCGCCGGCCCCGTCGAGCGTCGAGGTGCGATCGAGCTCGTCGACGACCGTGATCGCATCGACCGGCTCGCCCTTCGCGTAGAGCGACAGCACCGCCTTGAAGATGTGGCCGTGGCTCTCCCGGTAGAAGTCCGAGGTGCTCAGGTTGGTGGACTCGGTAACCGCCCCGATCGCCAGCGGCGAGAGCATCATGGCGCCGAGGACGGACTCCTCGGCGTCGAGGTTCTGCGGCGGGATCGGGGCGGTCGCGAGTGCCTGGGCAGGCGTGGCCATGCGCTCCGTAGTAGACCGGGGTTTCATCGCGGGCGAAAGGGTGTGGACAGGTTCCGAGAGCGTGAGAGAGATGCCCTCTACGCAGGCATTATAGAACACACGTTCGTCTCGCGACAGTGGACGAAACGGACGGTCTTTGCGAGAACTTCCGGGCCAAATCCACAGCTGTGCAACGCCTGTGGAAAACGCCGGGGACAGTCGTCCACAGGTCCGTGGAGAGCCTGTGGACGACGCGCTACGCCGTCTCGTCCGCCGGCTCGCCGGCGGGAGCCTCCGCGGCAGCTGCGGGCTCTGTGTCGGCGGGAGCCTCGTCCTCTTCCTCGGCCTCGATGACCGCCTCCGCTGCGGCCTCGGCCGCCTCGTGCTCGGCCGCGGCGGCCGCAGCAGCTGCCTCCGCCTCGGCGCGCTCGCGCTCCTCGAGCTCGGCGAGCTCCTCCTCGGGCGGCAGCTCCTGGCCCTCGGGCGCGACGACGACTCTGAGCTCGGCCACGACGTCGGTGAAGACCTCGAAGGGGACGCGATAGCGGCCGATCCGCTTGATCGTCTCCATGTCGAGCTTTCTGCGGTCGACGCGGATCTTCTCGCGCTCCCACAGCCGGTCGGCGACGTTCGTGGCGGTGACCGAGCCGAAGAGCGCCCCGGTCGGGCCGGCGTTCACGTCGAAGCGAAGCTCGAGCTTCTCGAGCCGGGTTGCGATCGCGCGTGCCTCGTCGACCGACTTCGCCTCGTGCCGCGCCCGCTGCGCCTCACGCTTCTCGATCTCCTTCACGAGCGCCGGCGTCGCCGCCTCGGCGAGACCGCGCGGGAGAAGGAAGTTGCGTGCGTAGCCGCGGGCGACGTTGACGACCTCACCGCGCAGGCCGAGGTGGTCGACGTCCTCCTTGAGGATCACTTCCATGGCCACGCCGCCTACTTCTCTCCGATGTACGGGAGCAGTGCGATCTCGCGCGCGCGCTTCACGGCGACGGCGACCTGGCGCTGGTGGCGCCGACACGCGCCGCTGATGCGGCGGGAGCGGATCTTGCCCTTCTCCGAGACGTAGCGCCGGAGCTCGTTCACGTTCTTGTAGTCGACCTCGTCGACCTTGGACTTGCAGAAGAAGCAGGACTTCCGGCGCCCAGGCCCGCTGGGGGCGCTGCGCTTCCTGCTCCCTCCTTCCTTGCGATCCGATTTCGGTGCTGCCAAAGCGTCTCTCCTTAGAACGGGATGTCGTCGTCGGAGCCCTGGAAGTCGGCGTCGGAGCCGGCCGCCGCCCCCGCGGGGACGAACTGGTTGCCGCCGCCGAAGTCGCCGTCGCCGCGGCTGCCGAGGAACTGCACGGAGTCGGCGATGATCTCGACCGCCTGGCGCTTCGTGCCGTCCTGCGCGTCCCATTCGCGCCACTCCAGGCGCCCGTCGACCGCGACGGGCCGGCCCTTCGCGAGGTACTGCGCGCAGCTCTCGCCCTGGTTGCCCCAGACGGTGATGTCGAAGTAGTTCGGCTTCTCGGTCCACTGGCCGGTCGCGCTGTCCTTGCGGCGCGTGTTGACCGCGATGCGCAGGCTGCAGACCGCCATGCCGGACGGCGTGTGGCGCAGCTCGGGATCGCGGGTCAGGTTGCCGACGAGCACGACGCGGTTGATGTTGGCTGCCATTTCTCGCTCCTCTCCTACGGGTCGATCCAGGCTACTCCGCGGTCCCGTCGGTGTCATCGGCCCGCCGGGAGGTGTCGTCGCCGGCCGGGGCCGCCGCCGGGACCGGAGCCTGCGCCGGCGCCTTCGTGTGGGTCGAGCCCTTGACGCGCCGGTACGCGCCGTGGCGCACCACGCCGTCGGTGATCTTGAGGACGCGCGTGATCTCGGCCAGCGTCTCGGGCGGCGCGGTGAAGAGGAGGAGGTGATAGATCGCCTCGCCCTTGTGGTCGATCTCGTAGGCGAGACGCCGGCGGCCCCAGGGCTCGTGGCCCTCCCAGGTCCCCTTCGCCCCGTCGACGGAGTCGCGAATGCGCTGGATGATCTCGTTCGCCCGCTCCTCGGCGAGCTCGGGGTCCAGCAGCAGCATGATCTCGTACTCGTTCAAACCCGAATGCTCCTTCCCATGGACTGAATCGGCCCCGCCTCCTGGACGCCGCTTCGGGAAGACGGCGCGACGGGCGGGACGAGAAGCGGCGGCAGTGTAGCATCGGCCCCATGAAGCGCCTGCTCGCCCTCCTGGCCGGCGGCCTGGGGCTGAGGGCGCTCCTGAGGCGGCGGGCGCAGGCCCGGCCCGCGCCGTCGCCCGCGGACGACCTGCGCGCGAAGCTCGCACAGGCGAAGGCCCAGGAGGCCGAGCAGCTGCCGCCGACGGTCGACGAGCGCCGCGCCGACGTGCACGCGCAAGCGCGCAAGGCGATCGACGACCTCGGGGCCTAGACCGCCGCCAGCAACGCGGTGCGCTCGCCGTCTGTCAGCCCGCGCAGCGGCGCCCGCACGTCCTCGCGCAGCGGGACCCCGCGCGAGCGGGCCACTGCCTTCAGAGCCGCGTGGCGCGGAAAGCGCTCGACGACGTTCCGGAGCGCCCCCGCCGCCGTCGAGTCGCCGCTCCGGACGGCCTCGATCACCACCTCCGGGAAGGCGGACGCGAGCCCGGAGACCGCACCCGCCGCGCCTGCGGCGAGGCTCTCGCCGATCAGCGACTCCGCGCCGACGAACACGTCGAGGCCCTCGAGCAGATACGGCGCGACCTGGGCGAGGGGCGCGTCGCTCACCTTCATCCCCGCGACGTTGTCGACGGCCTCGCGCAGGCGCTCGACGACGGAGACCGGGATCGCGTAGCCCGACGCGGCGGCAAGCTCGTAGACGTAGAAGGGCAGCGGCGCGCACGCGTTCGCGGCCGCGACGAAGTGCGCAAGGAGCGCGTCGTCGTCGAGCAGGAAGTACGGCGGCGCGATCACCGCGACCGCCTGGGCGCCGGCCTCCGCGGCATGAGCCGCGAGGGCCGCAGTGTCCGCCGTCGACTGGGCGCCGCAATGCGCGAGCACCGGCAGCGGGCCGTTGACCGCGGTCGAGATGGCGCGCTTGCGCTCTGCGAGCGTGAGGAGGATGCCCTCGCCCGTCGTTCCGAGGGATAGGATCCCGTCGATCCCTGCCTCCTTGAGAAACATCAGGTACGGCTCGAACGCATCTTCGTCGAGGTGCGCACCGCCGTCGCGAAGCGGAGTGAGCGCGGCTGCAATCGTCCTCGCCATCCTCGCGATGCTAGTTGCGGCGAGGCCGGCGACGGGGTCGGAGCCGCTGTCGAACGTCGGCGTGAAGGCGCCCTCGCTGATCGTGAACAAGAAGGGCGAGGCGATGGTCACGTACACGATGCCGACCGGCAAGCCGCGCCACGTGCTCGTGTGGGGCGCGGTCAACGCGAACGTGCCGACGCAGGGCACGTCTCAGGTGCGGTTCAAGTACGACTACGCGGGCGGCTTCCGCAAGTACCACAACGGCAACTACTGGAAGACGTTCCGCGACGCGTGCAGCAGCTACGACGGCCCGACGCTCGCGATGGTCGTCGCGGCCTGCAAAGCGCCGGACGGAAGCTACTGGGCGCTGCAGAGCTGGCAGCGCAACCTGCCGCTGCTCGGCTTCAAGCCGTGGCGGCCCGCGCAGGTCGCGGCGGAGCTGCACGTCTCGCACTGGACCGGCGACCTGCCCGGCCTGAGCGTCGGCGTGCACTGGACGTACGGGCACTCGGCGATCGGCGTCTTCGGGCAATTCCTGTACCGGGACAAGCCCGTGTTCGGGTTCAAGTCGACGGCCGAGGGCAACCCGCTCGGCCGCTATGAGCGCAACGTCTACATCGACACGCACAACTCGGTCTACGGCTCGGGCTACTGGCGCGAGTCGGGGATCCTGACGCACAACCCGACCGGCACCTTCTGTCATTCGTTCGTCCCGCAGAAGCCGTTCCCCGGGTACCCGTCGACCGCGACGCGGCCGGCCGCCCCCGGCGATTCGTACCGCTTCACGATCATGGGCCCGGGGGTGACGCCCGTGATCCAGGTCGAGATCCCCGGGCTCGAGACCTGGCGCGGCGCCGCCGAGCAGGCCGAGGCCCAGGAGAAGGCGCAGCGTCTCTGGGACGCGACGATGACCGACGACCGCAAGTGCAAGGCAGAGAACGCCGGCCCGTAGGCTCGAGCGATCGCCGTCGCGACGACCAACCAGCCGCCGCCGCTCCGCGACTACAACCTCGTCGCCGGCAACGCACCGCTGCTCGAGTCGCTGCGGCGTGAAGGCGCCGCGTGGGCGGAGGACGAGCTGCTCGCCTTCGGAGCCGAGCTCGGCGGAGCGCCGCTCGAGTGGGGTCGTCTGGCGAACGAACACCCGCCCGTCCTGCACGGCCACGATCATGTCGAGTTCCACCCCGCGTGGGACTCGTTGCTCGCGCTCGGCGTCCGCGCGGGGCTGCAGCGTCCCGGATCCCACGTCGCGCGTGCCGCGAAGTTCTTTGCGCTGACGCAGGTCGAGGCGGGAGTCGGCTGCCCCCTGTCGATGACGCACGCTGCCGTGCCGACGCTGCGCGTCGAGCCTGCGCTCGCCGCCGAGTGGGAGCCGCGCGTCCTCGCGGGCCAGGCTTTCATCGGCATGGGCATGACAGAGCGGCAGGGCGGCTCCGACGTGCGTGCGAACGAGACGGAGGCACGGCCCGCCGGCGGCCGGGAGGCGACGCTCCACGGCCACAAGTGGTTCTGCTCCGCGCCGATGTCCGATGCGTTCCTGATCCTCGCGCAGGCTCCCGGCGGACTTTCGTGCTACCTCGTCCCGCGCGCGTCCGACGGGATCGTCATCGAGCGGCTCAAGAACACGCTGGGCCACCGCGCGAACGCGTCGAGCGAGATCACGCTCGACGGCGCGCGCGGCAGCCTCGTCGGCGAAGAGGGTAGAGGCGTCGCGACGATTATCGAGATGGTCGTGAACACGCGGCTCGACTGCGTCGTCGGATCGGCCGCATTGATGCGCGAGGCCGTGGCGCAGGCGACACATCACTGCGCGCACCGCGCCGCGTTCGGGAAGCTGCTCGCCGAGCAGCCGCTGATGCGGAACGTGCTCGCGGATCTTTGCGTCGAGTCTGAGGCCGCGACGCTCAGTGCCTTCCGGCTCGCGCGTGCATTCGACGAGGGCGACGAGCTGCGCCGCGTCGCGACTGCCGTGCTCAAGTACTGGGTCTGCAAGCGGACGGCCGCGGTCGCCGGCGAAGCACTCGAGTGCATCGGCGGGAACGGGTACGTCGAGACGGACAGCGTGCTGCCGCGCCTCTACCGCGAGAGCCCGCTCAACTCGATCTGGGAAGGGAGCTCGAACGTGCAGTGTCTCGACGTGCTGCGCGCGCTGCGCCGCGAACCAGACGCCGCCGAGTGCTTCCTCGCCGAGCTGGAGGAGCCCGATCGCCGTCGCGTCGAAAGGGCGCTCGCCGGCGCCGACGAGGAAGGCGCGCGCCGGCTCGTCGAGACGATGGCTGTCGCGCTGCAGGCGAGCCTGCTCGACCGGCACGGCGACCCGGCCGTCGCGGAGGCATTCCGCGCACGCGAACCCTTCGGCGCGCTCGGCACGCTGCGGGCGGGCCTGCCGCTCGCGGCGATCGTCGAGCGGCACCGGCCGAGACCGCAAGCGGAAGATTCAACATCTCGCCCGCGGTGATAACCGCCCATCGACTCTCAAGACCTGACTCAGGAGCGGATCGCCGAGAACCAGTCGACGTTCCGCGACGCGAACGAGCAGATCGAGGAGGCGGCCGAGCGGATGGCGATTCCCGGTCGATTGCCGTTCATCTGCGAGTGCGCCGACAGAACGTGCATGGAGATCGTCAGGCTTTCACTCGACGAGTACGAAGAGGTGCGCACGCACCCTCGCCGCTTCGTCACCGCACCGGGCCACCAGGCGTTGTCCGTCGAGGCGGGTGCGGGCGTCGTCGTCGGCTCGCACGACGGCTTCGTGCTCGTGGAGAAGGTCGACGTCGCCGGCGAGATCGCCGCAGAGCGGTACGACGAGCTCCGAGGGCGGGTCGATGGATGAACGCGCGTGCACATCGTCTGTGAGTGCCGAGATCTGACCCGCGCCGAGCGATCGCCGTTTCGATCCCGAAGTACGAGCGGATCCGTGCGGATTCCGCCCTGTTCCTCGTCAGGCCCGGCCACGAAAGACAAGACATCGAAACCGTCGTCGAAGAGAACCCGGCATAGAACGTCGTGAGGAAGAACCCCGGCGAGCCCGAGCAGGTCGCCGAGGAGACGGACCCGCGCTCGGCGTAGGGCCTGGTCCCACGGGATTGCGATGTTTATGCGGCTCGGTTGGCGAAAAAACTTCTGCAGC
>JABFWJ010000278.1 GCA_013362295.1 Thermoleophilia bacterium | reverse complement strand
CGACGAGAGCTCGGGCGGCCACCAGGCGTGGCAGTGCCCGCAGTGCGGCCGCGCGTCGGCCGACGGCGGCAAGTGCCCGCTCGACGGCACGAAGCTCGAGCAGCGGGACGACGCCGCGGATCTCGCGATCCACCAGACCGTGCTCCACGGGGGCTCGCTCGTCTGGCTCGGCGCGGGTGCGCTCGCCGATGCCGACGGCATCGGGGCGATCCTCCGCTTCTAGGGACGAACAGCTCTCGGTACGAACCGGTGTCCGACACCGGCCCGGCTGTGCTCAGGCCGCGTCGGCGTCCGCGTCTGGATGCGGCAGCGCGACGAGCTCAACCGGTTTGCGCTCGATCTGCCCGACGTCCGGGAGCTCGTCGTTCGTCACGCCGTGCTCGGGGAACTTGCGCGCGGTCACGAGGAGGCGGGTCTGGAACGAGCTGACCGCCTGGTTGTACGCGCCGATCGCCGTGTCCAACCCGCGGCCGACCTTCGCGAAGTGATTCGCAAAGACGCCGAGGCGGTCATAGAGCTCCTTGCCGAGCGCCGAGACGGCGCGCGCGCTCTCAGCCACGGTCTCTTGCTGCCAGCCGTAGGCGACGGTGCGGAGCAGGCCGATCAAGGTGGCCGGGGACGCGACGATCACGCCCGACTCGGCGCCCGCCTCGAAGAGGGAGCCGTCCTGATCGAGCGCGGCCCGGTAGAGGCCTTCGTCGACGAACATCACGACGAAGTCCGGCGTCGAGTCGAACTGGTCCCAGTACCGCTTCTGACCGAGCTTCTTGATGTGGTCGCGAACCTGCGAGGCGTGACGGGCCAGGTGCGCCTTCTTCAGGTCCGCATTGACGGCGTTGACCGCGTCGAGATACGCGTCGATCGGGACCTTCGAGTCGACGACGATGCACTTCCCGCCGGGAAGCTTCACGACCATGTCCGGCCGCAGTAGGCGGCCGTCGTCGTCGCGCTCGCTCTGCTGCGTCCGGAAGTCGCAGTACTCGACCATCCCGGCGAGCTCGACCACGCGCTTCAGCTGCACCTCGCCCCACCGGCCACGGACGTGTGGCGCCCGCAGCGCGGTGACGAGGCTGCCGGTTTCGGTGCGGAGCTTTTCCTGGCCCTCGGCGACAGACCGGAGCTGCTCGCCGATCCTCGAGACCTCGTGCAACCGGCGTTCCTCGAGCGCCTTCGCCTGCGACTCGAACTTCTGCAGCGTCTCCTTGATCGGTGCGAGCTTGGCCTCGGTGAGCTCGAGTAGGGAGGTCTGGCTCCGCGAGAGCGCGTCCCCGGTCGCGGCCTTCATCCGCTCCTCCCAGCTCGACTGGGCGTCCTGCACGAGCGCGAGCTTCTCGTCGGCCGCCCGCCGCTCGCTCCGGATCTGGCCGCGCGCCCAGGCGTAGACGGCGGCACCGCCGACGATGAGTCCAAGGAGGAGGAATGTGGCCGCCATGGGCCGACGGACGATAGAGACCGCGTCGGACGGCAAAAAAATCAGCTCCCGCGAGTCCGAAGACCTACAGGAGCTGAGTGCCGGATCCGACGACTCCGAAGAGCTACCGGATCCGACGCGGGCAAACCTACCGTCGTCTCGCGAGAATCGTCAAGATCCGCCCGCGCGAAATCTCGCAAAGAGCGGCTTTTTCTCCCCAAAAGCGGGCGAGGGGAACGTCCGTTCGCATGCGTAGGCTTGTCGCGATGGAGAACGTGTTCGCCCCCGGCGGGGCACTCGAGCGGGCGCTCGATGATTCGGGTGACGGCTTCGAGCCGCGTCGCGAGCAGGCCGCGCTGGCGGCGGCGGTCGAGCGCGCCCTCGCGACGGGCGAGCACCTGGTGGCGGAGGCGGGGACCGGCGTCGGGAAGAGCCTCGCCTACCTCGTCCCGGCGCTCGAGTCGGGGCAGCGCGTGGTCGTTGCCACCGCGACGAAGGCGCTGCAGGAGCAGCTGCTCGCGAAGGACGTGCCGATCGCGGCGGCGGCCGTCGGGCGCGACGTCGACGTGCGGGTGCTGAAGGGCCGGGCGAACTACGTCTGCCGTCGGCAGCTGCAGGGCTTCCAGCCCTTCCTGATGGCCGAGGGCCGCGACGCGCGCGCGTGGGAGGCGATGCAGGACTGGCTCGGCAGTACCGAGACCGGCGACCGCGCCGAGCTCCGGCTCGAGCCCTCGGACGCGCTCTGGGCCGAGCTCGCCGTCGGCCCGGACCGCTGCTCGGGCCGCCGGTGTGCCTTCCATTCCGCCTGCTT
>JABFWJ010000267.1 GCA_013362295.1 Thermoleophilia bacterium | reverse complement strand
GGTACAGATGAGCGTAGGCTCGACGGAGCGATAGCGAATGAGCGTAGGCTCGACGGAGCGATAGCGAATGAGCCTGGAGAGTACGAAGGCCGACGACATCGCGGTCGTGATCGAGGAGGCGATCGTCTCCGGCGAGCTTGCACCCGGCTCGGTGCTCCGGCAGGAACAGCTGTCGGAGCGGTTCGGCGTCTCGCGCACGCCGGTGCGGGAGGCGCTGCGGCGCCTCGCAGCGCTCGGGCTCGTCTCCTTCGAGCCCAACCGCGGCGTCCGCGTGCGCACGCTCACCCATCACGACCTGCGCGAGGCGTTCATGGTGCGCGCCGAGCTGGAGGCGCTCGTGACGGAGATCGCGGCGCAGAAGATGACGCCGGAGGCCCTCGCCGAGCTGGAGGAGTGCGAGAAGCGCTTCGCTCGGCTGACGAAAGAGATGCGCTCACACGAGCCGGGCGGCGGCCGGCGCTCGCTGATGTCGGACTGGATGCGCGCGAACCACGCGTTCCACGACGTCCTCTATCGGGTGGCCGACGTGCCGTACATCGAGTCCGTCGCCAAGGCGGCGCGCCGCACCTTCTCGGGGCCGGCGGTCTGGGCGCCCTCAGACGATCACCTCGACCATCTCTACGAGCGCAACCAGGCCGAGCACCGGGCGATCCGCCAGGCGCTCGCCGCCGGGTCGGTCGCGGGCGCGCGCGAGCTCGCGCACGAGCACGTGATGCACTCGTTCGAGCTGCTGACGACGATCCTCGAGCACGTCGGCTCCGACTGGGCTTCGAAGACCTAGTGCTGGAATCTGGTTCGGCTGCGCCGAATCAGATTCCGTGGGCTAACCGTGGTTCTCGAGCCGGCGTGCGATCAGCTCACCGGCTGCGCGCACGTGCTCGGTCATCGCCCGCCGCGCCCGTGCGGGGTCGCGGGCCTCGATCGCGGAAAGGATGCCCGCGTGCTGCTCGACGTTCTCGGCCAGCAAGTGTGAGCTGCGGCTGAGGGCCGACCAGGTGAGATCGCGTGGGAAGCGCCGGTGGAGCTGGGCGATCGTCGCCAGCAGCTCGCGGTTGCCGGCCGCCTCCTGGATCACGGCGTGGAAGAGGTTGTTCGCGCGCTCCCACTCGCTCTCCGTCGACCAGTCCGGCTCGAGTCCGCGCTGCCGGTACTCGATCACCTCCTGGATCGAGTGGCGGAAGAGCCGTTCGGCCGCGCGGAGCTGGTCGAGCTGCGCGTCCTCGATGTGCGCGACGGCGTGCTCGGCGGCGAATCCTTCGAGCTCCGCCCGCACCGCGTACGCCTCGCGGATGTCGCGCGCGCTCGGCCCCCTGACGACCGCGCCGCGGTTCGGCTCGACGCTCACGATCCCGGTCGACTGCAGCTGGCGGAGCGCCTCGCGGACCGGGGTTCGGCTGACGCCGAACTCGGAGGCGAGCGACTCCTGCCGCAGCCGCGTGCCGGTCGCGATCTCGCCGCTCAGCACGCGAGACTGGATCGCAGCGGCCAGGCGGTCGACGAGACCGTGGTGAGTGGTCGCCGTCATTCCGTCGCGAGACCGTCTCGCACGAGTCGCACGGCGACGCCCGCGAGGAAGAGCGCGAAGATGATCCGCAGCGTGTGCCCGGGCAGCGCGAGCGCCAGGAGCGCGCCGAGGATGCCGCCGACGGCGCCGAGTGCGCCGCAGCGTAGCGCGAGCGGCAGGTCGCCGACACCCTTCCGGTGCAGCGTGACCGACGCGACGATCGCCGTGGGCAGAACGACGAGCAGCGACGTGGCCTGCGCGGCATGCTGCGACACACCCGCGACGAGCGTGAGGAACGGGACCATCATGATCCCACCGCCGACTCCGAGCAGGCCGGCGGCGCCGCCCGTGAAGAGCCCGAACGCGATCAGCACGCCGTACAGCAGGGCGCCGCTCATTTCGCGATGAGCAGGATCGACACCGCGGCGAGGAAGAGCCCGAAGACGATCTTCAGCGGCCGCTCGTGGATGCGTGCGAGCAGACCCGCACCGATGCGCGCTCCGACCACCGAGCCGAGCGCGAGCGCGAGCGCGTACCCGACGCGGACCTCGCCGGCGAGGCCGTAGGTGAGCACGCTCGCGAAGCTGATCGGAACGATCGCGCCCAGCGAGATCGCATGCGCGTCCCGCTGCTTGTAACCCGCCCGCAGCACGAGCAGCGGGACCATGATCACGCCGCCGCCGACGCCGAGCAGCCCGGAGAGGAGCCCGCCGGCGCCGC
>JABFWJ010000085.1 GCA_013362295.1 Thermoleophilia bacterium | reverse complement strand
TCCGCCACGAGGTTGCCCGCCCAGGGCCCGGGTAGCTGCCAAGAGGGATGATCACCCTCGACAAAATCCGGCTTACAGGCCTGCTAAGGAAACCCCTGCAGATGCAGGGGTTTCTATTTGGGGGTGCATCACCGGTGCATCACGAAACTCGCGAGCAGGCGCGGTTTAAGGCTGAAACGAACGTGCTGTCGACCTGAACCGCTTGGTTGAGCCGACTTCTGCCACGGCTACAGGGTTGTCGGCGCATTTCGATGCCAACCAAAACCGCGGAACGCGGGCTGCCGATCGCGCGCTGCACACTCGACCGCAGCCTCGCTGCCGTGTGGCCGCGGGTCCTCGACGCCTAAGAGGTCGAGTCAAGGAGCTCCTGCGAAAGGCAGGCATAGGCTCCCATGACAAAGGACTGACATCGAAGGCTGCGAGCGGGCGCCTCCTCCGATCTTCGCTATTGCGCCCTGGCCCGCAAGACGCGGTTGTCGGCTGCTTCGTCGGGCGCGATGCTTGACGGCGAGGAGGCTCGATGGGCGCCAGACCGGGGTTGCGGCTCGTGCCGGCCATGTTGGCGGTGGCGATGGTCGCGCTAACCGGCTGCGGAAGCTCCGTTAACGATCCCGAGTCGGCGCGCTGCAACGCTCCGCCGGTGAGCTTCGGCCACAAGGTCGTGCTCGTCGACCATGCAGAGGTCGAGGTTCATTTCCGCTGCGTCGGCGCCCTGCTTGCGGGCACGCTTTTCCTGCCGAGGCGCGCCGGCCGCGTTCCGGCGGTCGTGTATGTGCATGGCAGCGGCGAGGCGGAGCGTTGGCGATGGGATGTGCCGTGGGTGAAGCAGTTCGTGCGTGCCGGGATCGCGTTCTTTTCCTACGACAAGCGCGGCGTGGGCGAGTCGCAGGGCACCTGTTGCCCCGGCGACCAGAGCCATTTCAACCTGGTTGCCGCCGACGCGGACGGCGCCGTGAACGCGGTGCGGAAGGGACCGGAGATTGACCGCGCCCGGGTCGGGTTCCTCGGCACGAGCCAGGCAGGCTGGGTTGTGCCGCTGGCGGTCGTACGGTCGCAGCATCGAGTCGCGTTCACGGCGCTCGCCGACGGTCCTGCGGTAACCACACACGAGGAACAACAGTGGAGTCAGCTCGCCGGCGAGGACGCGGCCAACCCGCCACCGCTGACGAAGGCGAAGCGGGCCGACATCACGCGACAGTTGCATCCCTCCGGCTTCGACCCGGTTCCGTTGGTGGAACGCATGACGGTGCCGGGCATCTGGGTTTACGGCCGCCAGGATCGATCGCAACCGTCCGAGAAGGGCGCCGCGACGCTCGAGCGACTGCGCAAGACCGAGGGCAAAGATTTCACCATCGTCGTGTTTCCACACGCAGACCACGGCCTACTGGACGTTCCGCCCACGGATCCGCGCGCGATGCCGACGTTGCTCGCGTGGATTCAGAAGCGCGTGCGGTCGAGCTGAGCGCCGGACTGGACCGGCTCGAATGTCATCACCTTGGTGTGACCGCCATACGGGTCGGTGCCTGCTGATGGACTCGAACGGTCGATCCCTCCCTCGCATGGAGCGACGGCGTCGACCCGACCGGCACTGCCAAGTAAGCGGTCGGGCGGCGAGGCCGGCACGCTGTGAGGTTGCCGGCAACGACAACCGTGCATCACCGCCACAGCATTTGAGGGCTGTCGGCGGGATCGAGCCACGACACAAAACCGTATGGTTGAGCCAACATTGCCAGGCAGATGAGCGCTGGGAGGAAGAATCCGGCGTACAGGCCCGCTAGTGAAACCCTCGCACACGCGGGGGTTTTCTATCTTTCGTCGGTCCGGAAGTCGGCACGCGCCTGCCGCATCTGCGGCTGACGTCGTTCATACGATGGGCGGATGCCGATCGACGAGACGTGCGCGTCCGGGCTCGAGTATCTGGCTCTCGCGACGGAACTCCTGCAGCGAGCTCGGCTCGCCGATCCCCAGGCGGGGCTCTGGGAAGCGGCCGACCTCCAATGGTGGTGGCGGACACCCCGGCGCTCGGATGCAGTCGAACAGATCTTCTGGATCGACGACGAGGGACCCGTCGCGGCCGTGGTGCTGACGGATTGGGGTCGAGCATGGAGCTGCGATCCGATCGCCGCTCCCGGTGGTCGCGTTCCTCTTGATGCGGTCTGGGTGCGCGCCGTCGAAGCGATCGAAGACGCCAGACTCGACGCCGTCGAAGTGCTCGTCCGTGACGACAATGTCGAGGTGCGGAATCTGCTGGCCGGCTCCGGGTTCGTCGCCGCCCACGAGCGATCGGGGATCACCTGGATGAGCGCCGACGACCGACCGGCTGTGGCCCCTATTCCGGAAGGATTCGTGCTCGTGGACCGCGCCGTCGGTACCTCCGGGCCGCACCCCATGCGGCGCCGAAGCGGCGAAGCGGTCGAATCCCGGCTCCGGCAGTGCACGCTTTACGACCCGGCGCTCGACCTTGCGCTCGAGGCTGATGACGGCCAAGTCGCCGGGTACGCGCTCTTCTGGTTCGACCCGGTGACCAAGGTCGGGCTGGTGGAGCCGATGAGAGTCGAGGATGCCTACCAGCGGCGCGGTCTGGCCCGCGCCCTGCTCACCGCCGGTCTCGAGCGTCTGTCGCAGCGAGGCGCTCGCCGTCTGAAGGTCGGCTATTCGACCGACGCGGCACGCGCGCTCTATCTCGGCGCCGGCTTCCGCCCGACCTCGACGAGCCGGTCATACACCCGGCGGAGGCGCGTCGCCGACTCCGAAACGGAGGCGCCGTGACGGCGACGCTCGAGACCGATATCGCGATCATCGGCACCGGTGCCGGCGGCGGCACGCTCGCGTACGCACTGCGAGACGTCGGTGCGCGTGTCGCTCTGCTCGAACGCGGCGACTTCCTTCCCGCAGAGGACGAGAACTGGTCGGCGGCAAGCGTCTTCGGCGACCAGCGGTACAAGACGTCGGAGCTCTGGCGCGACGAGCGCGGTCGGCCGTTTCGCCCGAGCATGCACTACTTCGTCGGCGGAAACACGAAGGTGTACGGCGCAGCGCTCGCTCGGATGCGCCGCGAAGACTTCTCGGAGTACCGCCACGAAGACGGTCTCTCGCCGGCGTGGCCGATCACCTACGAGGACTTGGAGCCGTACTACACGCGCGCCGAGGATCTCTATGGCGTCCACGGCGCGACCGGCGAGGATCCGACCGATCCCCCGCGATCGGGGCCGTATCCCTTTCCCGCGGTCGCGGACGAACCCGTGATCGCGGCGCTGCGGCGACGGCTGGAGGCTCAAGGGTTGCATCCCTACGCCTTGCCGCTCGGGATCGACCTACGCGACGGAGGACTCTGCGTTCGCTGTGGCACCTGCGACGGTTTCCCGTGCAAGGTGAACGCAAAGTCCGACGCGGACATCCGGTGCGTTCGGCCGGCGCTCGAATCGCCGAACGTCCTCCTCCGGACGGGCGTCTACGTCGAGCGGCTGATCACGACGCCGAACGGCGAGCGGGTCGTCGAGGCGCAAGCGCGAACACGCGGCGGTCCGCTCAGGATCCTCGCCGACGCCTTCTTCGTCTGTTGTGGGGCCGTGAACTCTGCGGCACTGCTTCTTCGGTCGGCGAACCCGAGTCATCCCGACGGTTTGTCGAACAGCTCCGGGCTCGTCGGTCGCAACTACATGGGGCACGTGCACACCGCCATCCTCGCCCTCGGGCCGCGCAGGAACCGGACGACGTTCCAGAAAACCCTCGCCGTGAACGACTACTACCACGGGGACGAGGGGTGGCCCTGGCCGCTCGGCACCCTTTGGCTGATCGGGAAGGCCCAGGCTCCGATGCTTCGCGCCGCCGTGAACAGGCTGCCGAACGAGATCGCCGGCACGCTGGCTCGGCGTTCGGTCGACTGGTGGGCCTGCTCGGAAGACATTCCCTCGCCGGACCGGGGAGTGGCCGTCGATCCGGACGGGACCCTGCGCATCACGTGGCGACCGACCAACCTCGAGAGTCATCGGCGCCTCGTGCGACATGCAAAGCGGATGCTTCGAGGAGCGGGCTACCCGCTCGTCCTGACGCGGCTGATGGATGTGGAGTTCAACGCGCACCAGTGCGGCACCGCGCGCTTCGGAACCGATGCTCGCGACTCGGTTCTCGATCCGTTCTGCCGTAGCCACGACGTCCAGAATCTCTTCGTCGTGGACTCGTCGTTCTTCCCGAGCTCTGCCGTGCTCAACCCGGTGTTGACGATCGCCGCGCAGGCACTTCGAGTCGCCGATCGCTTCGCGGCTGCGTAGAGAAACGAGCGGCGCCGGCGGTCGCCCGTCAGGCGCGCAGCACGACTTCGAGCGCGGTCCCGGCGCCCGGCACCGAGCGAAGCGTCAGGGCTCCGCCGATCGAGGCCGCCCGCTCACGCATGTTCCGCAGCCCCTGCCCCGCGCCGTCCTCAGTCGGCTGGAAGCCGACGCCGTCGTCGCGTACAAGGACGAACCGCTCGCCGGTGCGCTCGCCGATCTCCACCCACGCGCGGGTGGCGCCCGCGTGCTTGCGCGCGTTGGCGAGACCTTCCTGCACGATCCGGAACAGCTCGATCTGCTCGTCCGGGCCGAGGGCGATCCCCGGGTCGATCTCGAGCTCGACCTCGAGCATCCCGTCCGCCGTGAGAAAATCGACGTAGCGCCGCAGGGCGGCGTCGAAGGGGGAGCGGCCCGACGCGGAGGAGAGCGCGAGGACCGCGTACTTCGCCTCCTGCTGCGCGGCGATCGCGGCCGCCTTCAGCTGCGGGATCGTCGTCGCCGGATCGGCGCCCGCCTCGAGCATCGAGGCGTGCGTCGAGACCGCGAACAGGTACTGCGCGAGGCCGTCGTGAATCTCTCGCGCGACGCGTGCGCGTTCCTCGGCCACCGCTCGTCCGAACTCGGATCCGCGGATCGCGCGCCACACGCCGACGGCGAGCACGCCGTAGGCGAGGAGCCGGAGGTAATCGCCCTGCGACACGTCGCCGGCGTGCACGAGCGGCGTGAACATGAAGTGCAGCGAGGCGAACAGCATCAGCGTCGCGCCGAGCGCGAGCCAGTAGTCGAGGTCCTCGCCCTTTTCCCGGAAGCGGTTGCCGAAGCCGACGACGGCGAGCAGATGGAGCATCGCCTGCGCTGCGAGCGCGCCGTTGAGCGACGCCGGTACCGTCGGGTCGTGGGTCGGGTCGAGATTGGGAAGCGCGACGCCGAGCGAGCGCGAGAGGCCCCACACGACGATCAGCGACGCGATGCAGGCGACGACCCCGTTGCCGAGCGATGCGCGGCGGTGCTTGGCCCGGCCGCTCGCGAACGGCGCGGCCGCGATCACCCCCCAGCCCAGCATCCGGCCGGTGATCGCCGCCCAGAGCTCGGTGCGGTCGCTCGCCGAATGCGAGATCGCAGGGATGACGGTGAAGAGGAGCCAGGCGAGGGATGTCGTGCAGAAGCCGAAGCAGAGGAACAGGTCGTAGCGCCGGCCCTCGACGGCGAATCGCGTCGCCGTGAGGATCGCCACGAGGCCGCCGGCGATCATGAAGACGGTCGCGAGGACGAGCTTCAGCTCGGGAAGCGAGTACGGTGCCCGCAGGGTGGGAAAGCGCAAGAAGAGCGCAAGGGTCGCCCCGAGCAGGCCGAAGAGGAGCACCTGGCCCCAGAGAAAGCCTTCGAAGCGATCGTGCTGCTGCATCCCCGCATCTATCGGCAGAATCGAGCCGGCGCATGACCGAGCGGATCCTGATCGTCGACGACCATCCCCTGACCCGCGACGCCCTGGCGGGCCTCCTGGCCCAGAACGGGTTCGACGTCGTCGGCCAGGCGGGGAGCGGGCAGGAGGCGATCACGCGGGTGGCGGAGCTGCGGCCCGACCTCGTCCTGCTCGACCTCTCGATGCCGGACATGGACGGCCTCACCGCGCTGCCTCGGATCCGCGAAGCCGCGCCTGAGGCCGAGGTCGTGGTCCTGACGGCCTCCGAGGACGAGCACAACCTGCTGGGCGCGATCCGGAGCGGCGCGGCCGGCTACCTCCTGAAGAGCGAGCCGCCGGAGCGCATCGTCGCCTTCCTGCGCGGCGTGGCCCAGGGCGAAGCGGCGCTCTCCGGCCCGATCGCACGCCGCCTGCTCGATCAGGTGCGGGAAGGGAGCGCGCGCAGCACGATCGTCCCCGAGTCGATCGCGCAGGCGCTGAGCGCGCGCGAGCTCGAGGTGCTGCTGCTCCTCGACCGCCATCTCGGCACGGACGAGATCGCGACGCGGCTCTTCATCTCCGAGCACACGGTGCGCTCCCACGTGAAGAGCCTGCTCGCGAAGCTCGGCGTCTCCTCGCGCCGCGAGGCCCTGGAACGGCTCGAGCAGGCCCGCGCCTGAACGGCCCTCCCCCACCGCGGGGGATCCGATTCCCCAATTCCGCGTGTCGAGCGTCCGGCCGCGCCGCCCGACGATGGGAGGGCGTTACCGAAACTGGCGTCTTACGCTTCCTTCCTGCGCCATTCGGCCGGCTCACATGCCGGCCGTTTGCGCGTTAGGCGCGATTTTCGAAGCCGCCGAGCGCCGCGCCGACGAGGTCGGGCAGCGTGCGCAGGTTGTACCCGCCGTCCAGCACGGCGGCGACGCGCGGGGCGAGCGCCGCCGCGCGGCGCGCGAGCTCGGCAAAGCCCTCCGCGGTCACCTCCATGTCCGCGAGCGGGTCGTCCGCATGCGCGTCGAAGCCCGCCGAGACGAGCAGCAGCTCGGGCTCGAACCTGCGCACGCTCCGCTCGACCGTCGCCCAGGCCTCCAGGGACCCGTCGTCACCGGTGCCCGGCGGCAGCGGGAGGTTGACGAAGGTCTCACCCTGCTCGTCGGGACCGCCCGTACCCGGATACAGCGGCCACTGGTGCAGCGAGACGAAGAGGATGGTCGGGTCCTCGGCGACGATGTCCTGCGTGCCGTTGCCGTGATGCACGTCCCAGTCGACGATCGCGACCCGGTCGAGCCCCAGCTCGGCTTGCGCCCAGCGTGCGGCGACCGCGATGTTGTCGAAGAGGCAGAAGCCCATCGCGCGGTCGCGCTCCGCATGGTGGCCCGGTGGCCGCGCGAGCGCGAATCCTTCACGCCGCACGGCCTCGATCGCGGCACCCGCGGCGAGCAGTGCCGCGTCGTAGGTCGTGTCCGTGCAGATCGTGTCGCCGTCGATCCAGCCGCGCGTCGTCCGAACCTGCTCGAGCAGCCGCTCGGTATGACAACGGCGAAGGTCGTCCTCGCCAGCCGGCGTGCACTCGACGAACGGAAAGCGGTCCTGCAGGACCGTCATCCGCTGCTGCGACTCGGGGTGGCCGCCCGTCGGGTGCAGCTCTGCGAACGCCGGATGGCTTACGAACTCGATGCGCGGACCGCCTCGAGGATCTCGTCGAGCGGTCGGTCGGTGTGCAGGCGTCCGATCAGGTAGCAGAGCAGCGGTGCGTTCCTGCGGTCGTCACTCTCGTGCGCGGCGATCCGCGCGATCTTCAGCAGCGTGTCCGCGTCCGCGCCGGAGAGCTCCTCGTCGCTCCCGACCGCGGCCGCGACCCGTCGCAACCAGTCGTCCATGGCGCGCCAGCATAATCGCGGCGTGCGACTGCCGCGCATCTTCGAGCCGCTCAGGATCCGCGACTTTGCGCTCCTTTGGAGCGGGATGACCGTCTCGATGCTGGGCGACCGTTTCTTCTACATCGCGCTCGCCTGGGAGACGTACACGCTTTCGAACCGGCCGCTGGCGCTCGGCATCGTCGCTGCGTGCTCGACCGCGCCCGTCGTACTCTTCGTGGTCTTCGGCGGCGTGCTCACCGACCGGTTCGAGCGGCGGCACCTGATGATCGCCTCCGACGTGATCCGGGCGGTCTCGATCGGGACCGCGGGAGTGCTGGCGGTCTCCGGCCGGCTTCAGCTCTGGGAGCTGGCGGCGCTGGTGGCCGTCGCGGGCGTCGGCTCGGCGCTGTTCCTGCCCGCGTTCAGCTCGATCGTGCCCCAGATCGTCCCGCCCGAACTGCTCCCGCAGGCGAACGCGCTCGCCGGCTTCGTGCGGCCTGCAGTCCGTCTGGGCGGGCCGGCGCTGGCGGGCATCGTGATCGCGACCGCCGGCGCCGGCTGGGCGTTCCTCGCCGACGCCGTCAGCTACGGCGCGTCGACCGCCGCCGCGCTCGCGCTGACGGCTCGACCGCCCGGGCAGCGAGAGCGCCAGTCGTTCCGCGCGGAGATTGCCGAGGGATATGCGTTCGTTCGGCGCACGCCGTGGCTCCTCGGCTCGCTCATTGCGTCCCTGCCGCTGAACGTCGGGATCGCTGCGAGCATGGTGCTCCTGCCCTACATCGTCAAGAACGGCGTGGACGGCTCGGCGAAGAGCCTGGGGCTCGTGTATGCGGCAAGCGCGGTCGGCGCGCTCGTCGGGACGTTCTTGCTCGGACAACGCGGACTGCCGCGGCGACACGTCGTCGTCATGTATCTCGGCTGGACGGTGTCGCTGAGCGCCGTCGCCGGTTACGGCCTTGCAGGAAACGTTCCCACGCTCCTCGCGCTCGCGCTCGGCGGCGGGTGTGGGAGCGGTGTCGGCCAGGCGATCTGGGGGACGATGCTGCACACGCTCGTGCCGAACCACATGCTC
>JABFWJ010000197.1 GCA_013362295.1 Thermoleophilia bacterium | reverse complement strand
CGCAGTGACCGCGTCCACGGTTGCCTGGGCGCTCGGCCGCCGCTACATGGGCTGGCCCACGCGGCTCGCGACGCGCCCCCGGGCATTCGGGCTCGGGCGTGTGCCGGCCACCGGCGGTCTCGTCTACGCGATCAACCACATGCACTGGATCGACATCCCGCTCGTCGGGCTGCTCTCGCCGCGCAACATCGACTTCGTGGCGAAGGTCGAGGCCCTCCGCATTCCCGGTGTCGGCCGCTTCCTCGAGTGGCACGGCACGATCGCGGTCCGGCGCGGCGAGTCGGACCGCGTCGCCGTGCGCAAGATGCTGGAGTCCGCGCGCGCCGGGCATGTGGTCGGCCTCTTCGTCGAGGGCACGCGGCTCGACACCGGACGGCCCGGCGCCGCCCAGCCTGGAGCGGCGATGGTCGCGATCCAGGCCGGCGTGCCGGTGCAGCCGCTCGCGATCTACGGGACACAGTTCTGGAGGGTCGGCAACTTCGCGCCGTGCTCGGTCGCATTCGGCGAGCCTGTGCGCTTCGACGAGCTGCCGAAGAACGGCCGCGGCTACAAGCAGGCGACGGCGGAGATCGAACGGCGCCTCAATGTGCTCTTCGACTGGCTGGCGGAGGTGCACGCCAAGGGCCGTCCGAAGGGAGTCACGCCACCGCTATGACCAACGATGAGCAGCCTCCCGAGCTGGCCGGCACCGTCGCGATCGTCGGCTTCCCGAACGTCGGCAAGTCGACGCTCGTGAACCGGCTCACGTCGTCGCGGCAGGCGGTCGTGCACGAGACGCAGGGCACGACGCGCGACCGCAAGGAGCTGCTCGTCGAGTGGAGCGGCAGGCACTTCCTCGTGATCGACACCGGGGGCGTCGACATCGCCGACCCGCATCCGATCACGCGGCAGATCGCCGAGCAGGCGCGGGCAGCGATCGACGAGGCCGACCTCGTCCTCTTCCTCGTCGACGCGCGCGCCGGCATTACCCCCGGCGATGAGGAGCTGGCCCAGATCCTGCGGGAGTCGAAGAAGGACGTGCTGGTGCTCGCGAACAAGATCGACGACCCGTCGCAGGAGCTGCTCGCGCACGAGTTCCACCGGTTCGGCTTCGGCGAGCCGTTTCCGATCTCCGGGCTACACGGATCGAACACCGGCGACCTGCTCGACGAGGTGATCGACCGCCTGCCGGGCTCGTCGGAGCGCTCGCTCCCGCCCGACGCGATCCGCGTGGCGATCCTCGGGCGGCCGAACGTGGGCAAGTCGTCGCTGTACAACAAGCTCGTCGGCACGGAGCGCACGATCGTCGACGACGTGCCCGGCACGACGCGCGACACAATCGACACCGTGCTCGAGCACGGCGACAGCACGTTCGTGCTCGTCGACACCGCCGGCCTGCGGCGCAAGCGCAAGCAGCGGCAGGGCATCGACTACTACACGGAGCTGCGCGCACTCGACGCGGCCGAGCGCGCCGACGTCGCGCTCGTTCTCGTCGACGCGAGCCAGGGGATCGTCGAGGGCGACATCACTGCGGTCGAGGTCGCGCGCAAGTCGCACTCAGCGACGCTGATCGTGCTCTCGAAGTGGGACATCGCCGAGGTGACGATCGAAGAGGTGCGCCCGGAGCTGCAGCGACGGCTGCGCCAGCGGCCCGACTTCATCACCGTCTCGTCGAAGACCGGCCGAGGTGTCTCGCGCCTGCTCGACAAGGTGGCAGAGTTATACGACCGATATATCAGTCGTATACCAACGGCCGAGCTGAACCGCTTCCTCGGCGAGCTGAAGGAGCTGCGCCAGCCGCCGTCGAAGGGCGCACGCAGGCTCAACCTGCTCTACGGCGCGCAAGTTTCGACGCGGCCGCCGCGGTTCCGCTTCACCGTGAACGATCCCGGACTCGTCACCCGCGACTACGCCTACTGGGTCGAGAACCAGCTGCGGGAGCGCTTCGAGCTCGAGGGGGTCCCGGTGGCGATCGACTTCAGGAGTCGTTAGTTGAGATTCGTCGTCGTCGGCGGCGGCGCGTGGGGGACGGCGTTCGCGAAGGTGCTGCGCGAGCGTGAGCACGACGTCTTCGTCGCGGTGCGCGCGAGTCTGGACGACGCGCCGTACGACGAGGCCGACGTCGTCGTGCTCGCGGTGCCGAGCCACGCGTTCCGCGAGGTGCTGGGTCACGTGACGGGCAACGCGCCGATCCTCGGCCTCAGCAAGGGGCTCGACCCGGAGTCCGGTGAGCGGCTCTCGACGCTCGTGCACGGGCGGCCGGTGGCCGTACTCTCCGGGCCGAACATGGCGGAGGAGGTTGCCGACGGCCTGCCGAGCGCCGCCGTCGTCGCGTCGGCGGACACGAGGCTCGCGACGCGGCTCCAGGAGGTGATCACCTCGCCGGTCTTTCGTCTCTACGTCCAATCCGACCTGATCGGCGTCGAGCTCTGCGCCGCGGCGAAGAACGTGATCGCGCTCGCGGCCGGCGGGGTCGACGGCCTGGGCCTCGGCGACAACGCCAAGGCCGCGCTGAACACGCGGGGACTCGTGGAGATGGCGCGCCTCGGCGAGGCGTACGGCGCGGAGCCCGAGACGTTCTCAGGGCTCGCGGGTATGGGCGACCTGATGGTCACCTGCTTCCACCCGTCGGGGCGCAACCGCCGCGCCGGCGAGCTGATCGCGCGCGGTGCGACGGCCGACGAGGCGCGGGCCGCGATCGGGCAGGTCGTCGAGGGGCTGACGACGGCGCCGGTGCTGCGTGACCTCTCGCGGCGCATCGGCGTCGAGCTGCCGATCACCGAAGGCGTCTGTGCAGTGCTGGCCGGACAGCCGCTCGATGAGCTCGCCGGTTCGCTGATGGGGCGAAGGCCGACCGCGGAGTGAAGCGACTCGCGCTCCTCGGGGTCGCGGCGCTCCTCGCGGCATCCGGGTGCGGCGGGTCGAAGCCCGCCTCCGACGCCGCCGAGCTCGTCCCGCCGACCACGCTCTCGTTCGTCTCGCTGCAGACTGACCTGGGCCCGCTGCCGCACGTGCTGCGCCTCTTCCCGTTCGGCCCGGCCGCCCTCGAGTCGGTCCGCAAGGGATTGCAGCTGAAGCGTTCGATGGGCCCGCAGCTCGACGTGGCCATCTTCAAGGGCGGCACCATCAGCTTCACCCAGCCGGTGGACGAGAAGCGCTTCGAGAGCGCGCTCGGTCCCGGTCAGCTGCACGCCCACATCCGCGGCTGGACGGTCTTCACCGCCAAGCCCGCGCTCCTCGATCTCGTCCGGCATCACAAGGGGAAGCTGTCGGAGCTGCCCGCGTACCGGAGCGCCACCGGGCGTCTGCCCGGCGACGCGATCGTCCGTGCGTATGCCGCCTCCGGCGGGGCCGGGCTCGTGCGGCGCGCGACGGGGCTCGGCGGCTCGCTGCCGAACATCCCGCGGAATGCGAAGTGGGTCGCGGCGGCCTTGAGCTCGAGCCGCGACGAGGTCACGCTCGAAGTGCATGCGCAGGGAGCCGTCGCGGCGGGGAGCCTCCCCAGCGACGACCTCGTCTCGAAGATCCCCGCCGGAGCGGTGCTCGCGGTCGGGCTCGGCGGCGTCGGTCAGGTCCCGGGCAACGCGCGCCTCGAGGGCGTCGACCTGCAGGGAATCGCCGACGCGCTCGGCGGAGAGGCGATCGCCTACGTCCGCGCGGGGCTGCCGTTCCCCGAGGTGACGCTCGTCTCCAGGCCCAAGGACGCGGAGCAGGCGCTGCGCGACGTCGGCCGCCTGATCACGAGGCTCGCGCGACCCAGGCGGCCGCCGGTGCCGACGACCGTCGACGGGGTGACGCTGCAGGACGTCGCCCTCGGCGCGGTCGACATCTACTACGGCACGTTCGACGGGATGCTCGTCGTCAGCGACAGCACCGATGCCGTCGGCGCGCTCCGTTCGCACGGCGACAAGCTGAAGGTACCCGGGCTCCCCGACCGGACGAACGGGTTCCTGTACCTCGACGTCGAGCACGCGCTGCCCGCCGTCAAAGCGTTCGCGAAGCTCGCCAACCAGCAGGTTCCGGCGCGGCTCGAGGCGGACGTGAAGCCGCTGAAGACGCTCGTCGTGTATGGCACGCGCGACGGCGACGTGCAGACCATCGTCGCCAGCCTGCAAACTCGCTAACCTGACGCCGCATGGCCGAGCGCACGTTCCTCTTCACCTCCGAGTCCGTGACGGAGGGTCATCCCGACAAGATCGCCGACCAGATCTCGGACGCCGTCCTCGACGCCGCGCTCGACAACGACTCAAACAGTCGGGTCGCCTGCGAGACGCTGATCACGACCGGCCTCGTCGTCGTCGCCGGCGAGATGACGACGAGCGAGTACATCGACATCCCGCGCCTCGTGCGCGAGACGATCAAAGGGATCGGCTATACCCGTGGTAAGTACGGCTTCGACGCCGACACGTGCGGTGTCGTCGTGGCGATCGACGAGCAGTCGCCCGATATCGCGCAGGGCGTCGACAACGCCTACGAGATCCAGCACGATCCCGGCGACGACGACCCGCTGGACAAGGTGGGGGCCGGCGATCAGGGGATGATGTTCGGCTACGCGACGAACGAGACGCGCGAGCTGATGCCGCTGCCGATCATGCTCGCGCACCGCATCACACGGCGCCTGTCGGAGGTGCGCAAGGCCGACGTGCTGCCGTATCTCCGCCCCGACGGGAAGGCGCAGGTCTCGATTCGCTACGACGTGGCCGCGGACGGCCGCCAGGCGCCGGCCGAGATCGAGCGGGTGCTTATCTCCACGCAGCATCGTGAGGGGCTCGACGCGGAGACGATGATCAAGCCGGATCTGATCGAGCAGGTGCTGCGCCCGATCCTCCCCCGCGACCTCTACGACGAGAAGCGCTTCGAGGATCCGACCTTTGTCTACGTGAACCCGACCGGGAAGTTCGTGATCGGCGGCCCGATGGGCGACACCGGGCTCACCGGCCGCAAGATCATCGTCGACACCTACGGCGGCGCGGCGCCGCACGGCGGCGGCGCCTTCTCCGGCAAGGACCCGACGAAGGTCGACCGCTCCGCGGCGTACGCGGCGCGCTACGTGGCGAAGAACGTCGTCGCGGCCGGGCTCGCCGACCGCTGCCAGATCCAGGTCGCGTACGCGATCGGCGTGGCGCATCCCTTCTCGATCCTCGTCGAGACGTTCGGGACAGAGAAGCTGTCCGTGACGCGCATCGAGGAGCTCGTCCGCGAGCACTTCGACCTGCGGCCCGCCGCGATCCTCCGCGACCTCGACCTGCGCCGGCCGATCTACCGCAAGACCGCCGCGTACGGCCACTTCGGCCGCGACGACCACGACTTCACGTGGGAGCGCACCGACAAGGCATCGGTCCTCCGCGAAGCCGCCGGGCTCGCGGCGGCGACCGCCTAAGTCCGACAGGCTCGAATCTGGTTCGCCTTCGGCGAATCAGATTCGCTTCCGAACCTGATTCGGCGCAGCCGAACCAGATTCGAGCCTTCGAACTTACGCCGCCCGTTTGACGAACAGCCCGGCGGCGGCCTTTTCGCCGATCGCCTTCTCGCCGCCGTCGACCGCGACCCGGTACTGGCCGGCGGCCGTCTCGGCGGCGCGCAGCTCGACCGACGTGCCCGGCACGAGCCCCTCGTCGTAGAACCAGTGCAGGAGATCGCCGTCGTGCTCCGCGAGCCGCACGATCGTCGCGCGCTGGCCGGGCTCGAGGTCCGAGAGCGGCTGCAGCTCGCGATTCTCCGCCTGTTCGAAATCGGGGTCGACCGGCCAGCCGTGCGGGCAGCGGTCCGGGTGGCCGAGCTTCTCCTCGATCCGCTCGATCATCTCGTCGCTGAACGTCCCGCCGAGCTCGTCGGCGTGGACGTGCGCCTCGCCCGGCGTGTAGCCCATGAAGTCCGTGAGCAACCGCTCGATGATCCGGTGCTTGCGCACGACCTTCCGCGCACGGTCGGCGCCGGCGGGAGTAAGGATCGCCTCCTTGTGCTCGCCCCGCTCGACCAGCCCCTCCCCCTCGAGCCGCTTCAGCATCTCCCCGGCCGAGGCCCGGGAGACGCCGAGCATCTCGCCCACGCGGGCCGCGATCGTCTGGGAGGACCCCGGAGCCGGCTGATACTCGCCGATCGGGAACGCCAGGAAGTAGATCGTCTCCAGGTAGTCGTCGATCCCGTGGCTCACAGCCATGGCGCGATCCTAGCCCCAACCTAGACTTCGACCGCATTGCGAATGATGTAAGGTGCCCCTTACATGAGCACCTCGCAAACGCTGATCCTCGGCGCGATCGCCGGCTTCACGATTTACCTCGGCCTTCCGATGGGCCGCAAGCAGAACCTCTCGCCCCGCGTGGCCGTCGCGCTGAACGCGATGGCGACGGGGATCCTCATCTTCCTCTTCTGGGACGTCGTCTCGCACGGCGTCGAGCCCGTGGAGGCCCATCTGGAGGAGCACCAGTGGGCGTCGTTCCTGGGCTTGGGCGCACTGCTCACCGTGGGCTTCGCCGCGGGGATGATGAGCCTCGTCTACTACGACGGCTGGCTGAAGAACAAGCGCGCGACGCCGCTCGTCGGCCCCGGCGCGGCTGCCGTCGACGAGTTTCGCAGCCGCTCCTGGGTCGAGACCCTGACGCCGGGCCGCCGGCTCGCGCTGCTGATCGCCACCGGGATCGGGTTGCACAACTTCGGCGAGGGACTCGCGATCGGGCAGTCCGCAGCGGCCGGCGAGCTCAGCCTTGCCCTGGTGCTGATCATCGGCTTCGGCTTGCACAACGCGACCGAGGGCTTCGGCATCATCGGGCCGATGTCGACCGAGGCCGAGACGCCCAGCTGGGGCTTCCTCGGCCTGATGGGGCTGATCGGCGGCGGGCCGACGTTCATCGGCACCGTGGTCGGCCAGGCGTGGGTCAGCCCGGCGCTCGAGGTCGCGTTCTTCGCAGTCGCGGGCGGATCGATCCTCTACGTGGTCATTCAGCTGCTCGAGGTCTGCCGGCGCTCCGCGCTGCCGCGCGTCGTCGGCTGGATGCTGCTGCTCGGGCTCCTGCTCGGGTTCGCGACGGACTGGGTCCTCGTAGCCGCCGGGGCGTAGGGCATCCTGGGCCCAGCCTTGGGCCATTTCCTGCACGCAGTCGGCGTCTTCTTCCACCACCTGGCGGCGGTCAAGTGGGAGTTCCTCGGGTACGCCGTCGCGTGCCACGTGATCAAGCTCGTGTTCCGGGCCGGTGCCTGGCGGGCGATCATCAGCGCGGCGTATCCCGACGCCGACCTGAGGTTCCGCTCGGCCTTCGGGGCGTACGTCGCGGGTGTCGGCGTCAACTCGGTCGTCCCTGCGCGCGGCGGCGACCTCGTCAAGCTCTACCTCGTCAAGCACCGCGTCCCAGAGTCGACGTACTCGACGCTGACGCCGACGCTGATCGTCGAGACGCTGTTCGACTTCGTGACGGCGGGCGCGATCATCGTCTGGGCGATGGCGACGGGCGTGCTGCCGACGCACAAGCTCTACTCGCGTATCCCGACCGTCGACTGGAAGTTCTTCCTCCGCCACGAGCACTTCACTGCCATCGCGCTCGGGATCGTGCTGCTCGGCGCCGTCGTCGCCTTCTTCTGGGTCCGCAGCCAGGTCGACGAGTTCCGCGCCCGCGTGCGGCAGGGCTTCTCGATCCTCGAAGACCGCCCGCGCTTCCTGCGCAGCGTGATCCTGCCGCAGTCCGTCTCGTGGGTCTTCCGAATCGCGTCGCTGTATTTCTTCCTGAAGGCGTTCGGCGTGGACGCAACGATCCACAACGCACTGCTGGCGCAGGTCGTCGACTCCCTGGCCACGCTCTTCCCGGCGACGCCGGGCGGCGCCGGCACGAAGCAAGGGCTGACGGAGTTCCTCTTCCGCGGGCGCGGCGTCTCGCACACCCTGCTGCTCGCGTTCAGCGTCGGCATGAACATCACGATCGTCGTCGTGAACCTCCTGCTGGGCCTCGCCGCGATCGGGCTGATGGCGAAGACGCTCTCGTTCAAGCGGATCCGCCGGGCCTCACGCGCCGAAGAGCAACCGGCGTAGGTGCCGTTCGCGGAGGTCTATCCGCTCGTCACGGCGCGTGCGGTCGCGCGCCCGTTCACGTACGAGGTGGGTGACGATGTCGGCGTGGGGGCGATCGTCCGCGTCCCGTTCGGGCGCTCGCGGGTCCGCGGCATCGTGACGGCGCTCGTCGACGCCCCGCCGACCGGTGTCGAAGCGCGGCCGATCGAGGGCGTGGTGGGCGCGATTCCGCAGACCCTCGTCGAGCTCGCGCTCTGGATCGCCGACTACTACGGGTCGACCCCGGCACGTGCGCTCGCACTCGTCGCACCTGCAACGCCGCAGCGCCGCAAGGAGCAGGCTCCCCCCGCGGAGCGTCAGGGCCTCGCCGGCGAGGCCGAGCCGCGGGCGCTGTCGCCGCAGCAGCTCGCCACCGTCGCGCGGATCGTCGAGGGCAGCGGCAACTACCTGCTCTACGGCGCCACCGGCTCGGGCAAGACCGAGGTCTACCTGCAGGCGATCGCGTCGACGCTGGAGCGCGGGTTCGGTGCGATCGTGCTCGTCCCGGAGATCGCGCTCGCGCCGCAGACCGTCGGCCGCGTCCGCGCACGCTTCGGCCGGCGGGTCGCGCTGCTCCACTCGGGGCTCACCGAGGCGGAGCGGCGCGACGAGCGTGAGCGGATCGCGAGCGGGGAGGCGCCGAT
>JABFWJ010000157.1 GCA_013362295.1 Thermoleophilia bacterium | reverse complement strand
GTCCTCGAGCGCGAGGATCCGGCAGCCCAGTGCGACCTCTTCGCGCAACTCACGCACGGGCGAGTTCATACACGAAGGGCCGGGATCGCTCCCGGCCCTTCGGTAGACCCCCAACTGAACTTCGCGTTACGACTTGCCGAGCCGCGTGAACGACTCGTACTTCTTCTGCCACTGGGCGTAGTGCGCCACGATCGGGCGGAGGTCCATCTCCACCGTGAACGGGTGCGATGCGAACGCGTTGTCGGCCAGGTACGGGTTCGCGGGCTGGACGCCGTTGTTCAGCAGGATGGTCTGGCCGCCGCCGTTCCCGCGCAGCATCCAGTCGTAGAAGAGCAGCGCCGCGGCCGGGTGCGGGAGGCGGTAGGAGATGCCGATCCCCTGCGGCCGCTCGATCACCGGCGTGACGAAGGGAGGCCCGAACGCGACCGGCGCCTTCTTCGACTGCAGCTGCTCGAGCGACTGAGCGTGACCGCTGACGACGACCGAGTACTGGCCGGCCGCGAGCAGCGTCGACTGGTTCGTGTGGCCGTTGACGAGCTGCGCGTTGCGCAGAATGCCGGCGAACATCGCGTCGGCCTGCTTCGTCGTCATCTTCTTCTTCGCCTGCTGCGTGAAGTACATGTAGAGCTGCGCGAACCAGTCGGAGTCGGTCGGCTCGACGGAGAGCTTCCCGGCCCACTTCGAGGTCGCGAGCTCCTGGAAGCTCTTCGGCGGCGTCTTGACGAGGTTCGTGTTCCACGCCACCACGAACTCCTCGAGGCGATCGGCGGTGAACGTGTCGAACCGGTATTTCCTCGGGATGACGCTCGCGAACGGCGACTTCTGATACGGAATCAGCACGTTCGCCTTGTGCTGGAAGATCAGCATGTTCGTGCCGTTGGTCTCGATGATGTCCGCGCCGCTCGTCCCGGCAGAGACCTCGGCGAGCACGCGTGCGGTGACATCTTCCGAAGACGCGCGATAGAGGTTGAGCTTGACGTCGGGATACGCGGCCGCCCACGCGGACTGCAGCGGCTTCGTCACCGTCGAGCTCAGCGACGTGTAGAGGTTGATCTGACCTTCCTTGGCGGCGAGCTCGTGGAGCTTCGCCGTCCGGTCGGCGGCCTTGAGGCCCTTGACCTGGCTGAGGACGCTCGTGAAGTTGGCGGGAGCGGCCGGCGGCGTCCTCGTCGCTGCCGTGTTCCCGACGGTCGCTGCGACGAGCGCTGCGACCGCAATGCCGAGCAGCACAGTCGCACGCACGACTCGCCTCGATACGCGGTGCATCATCAAACCTCCGGTGAGAGACAGGACCCCAGGGCGTAGCCCTTCGTCAGGAGCAAGAGACGACGATCCGGGCCGGGAGTTGGCAGGTGCAGGGTCAAACGGAACAATTCTTATACCATTAGTCGGCCGAGACCGCCATGCGGATTGCCATCACAGCCGACCACAACGGCGTCGCCCTGAAAGACCACCTGATCGCGTGGCTGCAGCAGCGCGGCCACGAGGTGGAGGACCGGGCGAGCCACGTCGGTGCCGAGATCGTCGACTACCCACCGCTCTGCGAGGACGTGTGCCGCCGCGTGCTCGACGGCGAGGCCGACTACGCCTTCGTCGTCGGCGGCAGCGGCTCCGGCGAGGCGATTGCCTGCAACAAGATCCGCGGCATCCGCGCCGGCCTCTGCCTGGACGTCTTCGTCGCGGAGATCGCGCGGGGCAACAACGACGCGAACGTGCTCGTGACGGGCGCGAAGGTGGTCGGCCCGGAGCTCGCGGAGCAGATCGCGGCCACCTGGCTCGCTACCGAGTTCAGGGGCGAGCGGCACCGCGCCCGGCTCGATCAGATCGCGGCGCTCGAGCGCGGCGAGTCACTGCTCTGAGTTTCACTCCTTCTGAAGGAAGGAGAGCACGCGCGCCGGCGCGGTCTCCTCGGTCTGAGCCTCGACGGATACGTCCCAGTACTCGGCCTGCGGCAGGCACTCCTCCAGGTAGCGGGCCGCGGAGGTCGCGTGCGACGCATCGTGACCGGGCACGACGAGCGCCGGGAGCTCGAGCTGCAGCAGATCCTCGGGCTCCGCGCCGGGCACCGTGTCGCGGTCGAAGAGCAGCCGTGCCATCCCCTCGACCAGCACCCCGTACGCGTCGGGATCCTGTGCGGCGTACTCGTCGGCGAAGGCCCGGTCGCGGCGGAGCACGCTCGCCCAGGGACCGACGCGTGGATCCTGGGCGAACGTCGTCTCGCGGGCGGCCGCGAGCAGCACGACCGCCGCGAGCCCCTCCTCCATGACGTATGCGAGGTGCTCCGCAAAGCGGCCGTGCTGGGTGATGCGGTACCTCGGGCCGCCTGCCGGCGAGTAGAGGACGATGCTCGCGGTGCGCTGTGGGTGCGCCACGGCGAACGCGGCGGCGATCGAGCAGCCGACGCAGCCGCCGAGCAGGTGCGCGCGCTCGATGTCGAGATGGTCGAGGAGCGCCGCCCCTTGGCGCGCGTAGTCGTCCCAGCCGATCCGCTCGACCCGGCCGCCCGACCGGCCCGACTCGCGCTTGTCGAAGGCAATGCAGGTGAACCGCTGCTCGAGGTGCCCGAGCAGGTTCAGGCGCCGGTAGATCCCGAACTCGGTCCAGTTCTCGACCGTCGCGTTGAAGCCGCCGGGGGAGAAGAGGAGCAGCGGCGGGCCGGAGCCGAAGACCTCGTATCGCGTCTCGATTCCGTCCAGGATCGCGGTCGCCATCAGGCGCCCTTGATCTGTCGCCCGGCCCGGACGTCGTCCGCGTAGGCCGAGACGGCGTCGAACGTCATCCGTGCCACGTTCGCATACGCGTCGGGCGGCGTGTCGAGCGCGCGGATGTCGTACCCGGTCGCCCGATGGATCATCCGCACACGCCCGTCGAGCCACGGACCGCCGCCGAGCCCCCCGAGCACCGGGATCGAGACCGCAGCGACGACCTGCGGCCCCGCGACCGGGCCTGAGTGGGTGAAGTCGAGCAGCGACGCACCGACTTCCTCCAACGCCTTTGCCTGCGCAACGAGCGCGTCCGGGGTCTCCGACCGTTCGCCGCTCTGCGGCGTCGCGCCGAACTGCGCGAACACCGGGATGCCGGCGGCGGCGACGGCCGCGACCGCATCGAGGTGGGCGGCCGCGCCGTCGAGCTTGACGATGTCCGCGCCGCCCTCGTCGACGAGGCGCCGCGCGGCACGAAGCGCGCTCTCCGGCCCGTCCTGCAGGGGCCCGTACGGAAAATCGCAGCTGACGAGGGCTCGGGTGACGCCGCGCCGCACCGCGCGGCAGACGAGCACCATCTCGCCCATCGTCACGTCCAGCGGGTCCTCGCGCCCCCAGAGGTTGACGCCGACGCTGTCCCCGACCGAGACGAGGTCGACGCCCGCGCGCTCGAGGATCCTCGCGGTCTGGAAGTCCCACGCGACGACGGCGACGATCTTCCGTCCGTCGCGCTTCGACGCCTGCAGCTCCTGGAGCGTCAAGCCCTGAGCGCGGTCAGCACCTCTGCGACGTCGTCCTCGTCGGAGGTGACCATCAGGTTGCGCGCGTACGGCCGGAGCGCCGAGACGGCTCCGGCGACCTCGAGCTGCTCGCCGAGGATCAGACCGGCGGTCATGATCCCGCGTTCGGCGCAGGCCCTGGCGAGTGCCGCTGCGACCTCGCCGTCCGCATCCGCGGTGGCGATCATGATCGCGACGTCGGCGTCTGCGAGCTCGGCCTCGAGCTGCGAGAACGGCACGTCGCCGGCGTGAAAGAAGCGGGCGCCGCGCCAGGGCTTCTCCGCCACGCGGTCGACGACGTCCGCCGCCTCGTCGTCGAGGGCGAGCACGAGCGCCGCGCGACCGCCGATCGGCCGGTCGATCCTGAACCGCGCCTCCTCCGCCGTCGCCGCACGCGCGCAGCTGTTGAGCAGGATCGGACGCTGCGGCGTCGTCACACCGACGTGTGCGCGACGCCGGGACGGGCTCTCAGGTCGTCGCGGCACGCCTCGATGAACGACTGCTCCTGCGGCAGCACGATCGCCGCAGAGCGGACGCGATGGTGGGCCGGGTCGACGCCGGGCGGCATCACGCCCTCGTCGCGGAGTGCTTCGACGGCCTTCCGGAGCTTCTGGCGCGCCTTGATGATCCCGGTGTCCGAGGAGACCAGCCGTTCCTTCGTCCGGTCGACGATCGGGCCCATGCTCTCCTGCAGCGACGCGTCCTGCTGCGCGATGCCGCGCACGCCGGAGAACGTCTCGCCGCGTTTCTGCGCCTCGCGGTCGATCAGATAGTCGACGTCTTTGTTCTCCATCGGCCGGTAGGTGCCCGGGATGTTCCGGCTGTGCACGCCGTGTCCCTCGATCATCGCCTGCCGCTCCTCGGGCGTCAGCGAGCGCGTCGGGTGGTAGTCGAATGTGTAGACCCACGTGTTCTCGTCGTCGATCGGGACCCAGAAGTGGCCGTGGACGGGATGGTCGCCGCGCGGGGGGACGAGTGTGAAGCTCGGCATGACGTACGGCGTGATCCGCCAGTAGTAGTTCCCGTTCTCGGCGTTGCGCCGCGCGCCGACGAACAGGCCGCCGTCGGCCTCCGCAACCTCGAAGAACGGCCTCAGGTCGTTGAGGTTGTACTCGTTGCCCTTTGTCCCCTTGAAGAGCGGATCGCTCTTCAGGCCGCCCGAGTGGAGCCAGGAGACGTGGCTCGAGTCGATTCCGCCCTCGAGTGCCTGCAGCCAGTTGCTCTCCTGCCAGCGCTTCGACGTGTACGTCTGCTCGGCGGGCACCTGCGCGAACTCGAACTCGGGCAGGCCCGGCTGCTGCTCGCGATCCCCCATATAGGTCCAGAGGATGTCGCCGACCTTGACGAGCGGGTACGCCGTCAGGCGGACCTTCGAGCAGAAGTTGCTGTTCTCGGGCTCCGACGGGACCTCGAGACACTGGCCGGTGACGTCGTACTTCCACCCGTGGTAGGCACAGCGGATGCCGCGCTCCTCCACGCGGCCGAACCACAGCGACACGCCGCGGTGGGCGCAGAACTCGTCGATCAGCCCGTACTTGCCCTCGCTGTCCCGGAAGGCGATCAGGCGCTCCGACAGGATCTTCACCCGCACGGGCGGGCAGTCGTTCTCGGGCAGCTCCTCCGCGTGGAGGGCGGGGATCCAGTAACGGCGGAAGAGCTCGCCCATCGGCGTGCCCGGGCCGGTGTGGGTGAGCAGCTCGTTGATCTCGGTCTTGAGCATCGCTAAAGGCAGAAAGGTTATACCATTCCGGCGGCGGTCAGCCGGGCATCCAGCCGAGGATAGACCCGACGGGCGTTCAGCTCGAACACCTTGCGGGCGTCCTCCTCCGGCAGGTCGAGCGCGTCCACGTACCGCTTCGTGTCGTCCCAGTGGAAGCCGGTCTCGGGGTCGATCCCACGCACCGCACCGAGCATCTCGGACGCGAAGAGGATGTTGTCGACGTCGATCACGTCGCATAGCAGCCCGACGCCCGCGTGGTGGTAGACACAGGTGTCGAAGAAAACGTTCCGCATCACGTGGCCGTCGAGCGGCGGGCGCCCGAGGCGGTCCGCGAGACCGCGGTAGCGGCCCCAGTGGTACGGGACCGCGCCGCCGCCGTGCGGGATCACGAACCGCAGCGTCGGGAAGTCGGCGAACAGGTCGCCCTCGATCAATTGCATGAACGCGCTCGTGTCGGCGTTCAGGTAGTGCGCGCCGAGTGCGTGGAAGTTCGGGTTGCACGACGCGGAGACGTGGATCATCGCCGGCACGTCGAGCTCGACCAGCACCTCGTAGAGCGGGTACCAGTACTCGTCCGTCAACGGCTTCGACGTCCAGTGGCCGCCGGACGGGTCCGGGTTGAGGTTGCAGCCGACGAATCCCAGCTGCTCCACGCAGCGCCGAAGCTCCGCAATCGAGTCGCCGAGGGAGCCGCCCGGTGTCTGCGGGAGCTGGCAGGCGCCGGCGAAGTGCTCCGGGAACAGCCCGACCACGCGGTGCACGAGGTCGTTGCACGCGCGCGCCCAGGCGCGGGCGGTCGCGGGGTCGGGCACGTGATGCTCCATCGCGGAGGCCTGCGGGGAGAGGATCGTCAGGTCGCCGCCGCGCTCGTGCATCAGCCTGAGCTGGTTGTCCTCGATGCTCGCGCGGATCTCGTCGTCGCCGATCTTCGCGGGCGCGGGCTCGGGCAGGCTCGCATCGGCGAGCCGCGCGAGCTGCGCCTCGCGGAACGCCTTGTGCGCGTGCGGCACGGTCGTGTAGTGACCGTGGCAGTCGATGATCATGCGTCGGCCTGGTCGACGTACGTGAGGCCCTTGCGCGCGAGCTCGTCGCGCATGCCCTGCACGTCGAGGCTGAGCTCGCCGGCCCGGTAGCGCTCCCGCGACACGGCCTCCTTCTCCTCGCGGGCGCGGCACGCGTCGAGCACCTTCGCCGCGTCCGCGCGCGGAACGACGACGACGCCGTCCCCGTCGGCGACGACGACGTCGCCGGGCTCGACCCGCTGCCCGGCGCACACGATCGTCACGTTGACGTCGCCGAGCGTCTCCTTGACCGTGCCGAACGCCGACACGCATTTCGACCAGACCGGGAAGCGCATGCGCTCGAGCTCGTCAACGTCGCGGCAGCCCGCATCGACGACGAGGCCGCGCACCCCGCGGGCCTGCAGCGCGGTCGCGAGCAGCTCGCCGAAGTAGCCGGCCTCGGAAGGCGACGTCGGCGCGACGACGAGCACGTCACCGGGCTCGCACTGCTCGACCGCGACGTGGATCATCCAGTTGTCGGCGGGCGGGACGCTGACGGTGACGGCGCTCCCCGCGACCTGCGGGCCCGCGTAGACCGGCGTGATGTACGCCGCGAGCAATCCGGTCCGCCCCTGCGCTTCGTGCACTGTCGCGACGCCGTACTGCGTGAACGCATCGACGACCAGGGCGTCGGCGCGCCGGATGTTCCGGACGACTACTCCTGCCACGGGAGCAGCGAGACGTGGATGACGCCGTCGCCGACCTCACCGCCGACGGCCTTGATCGCGCTGTGCACGTCCGCCAGGCCGAACGTGTGCGTCGTCAGCCGTTCGAGCGGGAACCGCTTCGAGGCGAGCTGCTCGATCGCGAGCTCGACCGAGCGGAAGCTGTGACCGCGCGCGCTCTTGATCGTGATCGCCTTCTCCGTGAGCTTCTTGATCGGGAAGTCGGGGAAGGCGGCAAGCTCGCCCTGCACGACCATCGTCCCCTCGCGGCGTCGGAGCGCGTCGATGCCGAGGAGGATCGGCGTCGTCCCCGCGCCGGCGGTGCAGTCGAGCACGACGTCGACGCCGCGGCCGCCGGTCAGCTCCAGCACAGCCTCGAGTGCGTCCTCCTGCTGCACGTCGATCACGTGATCCGCGCCGAGCGCCCGCGCGAGCTCGAGCCGGGCGGCGTCGCGGGTCGTGCCGGTGACGATGATCAGCGAGGCGCCCGCCTGCTTGCACGCGACGACCTGGGACAGCCCTTGCTGACCGGGCCCCTGGACCAGGACGGTCGACATGAAGCCGACGCCGGCATCGACGAGTGCCCACTGGATGCCGTTCGAGAGCGGCGTGATGATCCCGGCCTCGTCGTCGGTCACGTTGTCCGGCACCGCGTGGATGACGGCGTTCCACGGCAGGTACATGTACTGCGCGAAGCCGCCCCAGAGGTGGTAGGGGTTCTCGCACGTCGTATAGCCGTAGCGCCGGGCGTCCGGGTTGGTGCGCCAGTCGGTGAGCTCGCAGTGGCGGTACTCGCCGATACGGCACCACGCACAGCGGTAGCACGCGACGTAGTGCTCGACGAACACGCGGTCGCCGACACCGAGCCCCTGCCGCTCCACGAACTGCGGTCCCGCCTCGACGATCGTGCCGACGTTCTCGTGGCCCATGATCACGGGCTGCTCGATCACGGGCTTCGCGTACATCTTGACGTCGGTGCCGCAGATTCCGGCGACCTCGACCTTGAGCAGGGCCCCGTCCGCGGGGATCGCCGGCACGTCGAACTCGCGCAGCTCGGTCGTGCTCGGGGCGGTCCTCACGGCCGCCAGGACCTGGTCAGACATCCCGGGCAGCGTATCCGAAGGTCTGAAGGACTAGCCAATCCTCTATGGTCTCGGCGTGCGCCTGAAGACCGTCACCCGCACGCAGGGCAACAACGCCGCCCTCAAGGACGGCACGGTCACGCCCGAGGGATTCACGTTCGGGTTCGAGGAGGTCGACCCGCTCATCCGCGCATTCCGGCGCATGGTGCGCGGGCTCGAGTACGACGTCTGCGAAATGGCGATCACGACGTATCTCTGCGCGAAGGAGCACGGCGTGCGGTTCACCGCGCTGCCGGTCTTCCTCGTGCGCGGTTTCCACCACGGCGCGATCCTCGCGCAGGCCGGCGTCGAGCCGAAGGACCTCGAGGGCCGGCGCGTCGGCGTGAACCGCGGCTACACGGTCACGACCGGCGTCTGGGCGCGAGGAGTTCTCGCCGACGAGCACGGCGTCGACCTCGACCAGGTGACGTGGGTCCTGTCGGGCGACGAGCACGTCGCGGAGTATGTCCCTCCGCCGAACGTCGTCCCGGTGGAGGAGGGGCAGGATCTCGGCGCGCTGCTCGCCGCCGGCGAGCTCGCCGCCGCGATCGGCATCGAGGTCGACGGTGTCGGCCCGTTGATCCCGGACGCGGCCGAAGCGGGCTACCGGGCGCTG
>JABFWJ010000142.1 GCA_013362295.1 Thermoleophilia bacterium | reverse complement strand
GAGGCGAAGCGGCGGCCGCGCAGCGGCCCGGGCAGGCGGTTTGGGCCCGCGCGCGGGGACGGCCTCGGCCAGCATCGTCCCGAATTGGCCACAGCCCGGGCAACGGCCGAGCCAACGGCCGGACGACGTCCCGCACTCGGTGCACACATGCTGAACGGCCGCCGGCTTCGCCACGAGCCAACGGTACTCACGGCATCCGACGGCAACCGTGCCGACTCTGGAACGATCACTCCACATGCGCTACAGACAGCTCGGCGACAGCGACCTCCGGGTCTCGGAGATCAGCCTCGGTTCGTGGCTGACCTACGGCGGCGGCGTCGGCGACGAAGCGGCCCGCGCGTGCGTGGAGGCGGCGTTCGAGGTCGGGATCAACTTCATCGACACCGCGAACGTCTATGCGCTCGGCGGAGCCGAGGAGCTCCTCGGCGACGTCCTGCAGCGCCGCCCGCGCGACTCGTACGTGCTCGCGACGAAGCTCTACTTCCCGATGGACGACACGGGCGAGAACCAGGGGCTCTCGCGCGCGCAGGTGGAGAAGCAGATCGACGAGTCGCTGCGGCGGCTGCGCACCGACCACGTCGACCTCTACCAGTGCCACCGCTACGACTACGAGACGCCGCTCGAGGAAACGCTGGCGGCGCTCAGCGAGGTCGTGCGCTCCGGCAAGGCGCGGTACATCGGCTTCAGCGAGTGGAGCCCCCAGCAGATCCAGGCAGCACTCGATCTGAGCCGGACGCACGGCTTCGAGAGGTTCGTCTCGTCGCAGCCGCAGTACTCCATGCTCCACCGCGATCCGGAGCGCGAGGTCTTTCCGCTCTGCGCGGCCAACGGGATCTCGCAGATCGTCTGGTCACCGCTCGCGCAGGGCGCGTTGACCGGCAAGTACCGGCCGGGGGAGCCGCCGCCGCAGGGCTCGCGCGCCACGAGCGCGCACATGGGACGGATGATGAGCGACTGGCTCGAGCTCGACGTGCTCGAGACGGTGCAGCGGCTCCGCCCCGTCGCGGACCGCCTCGGGCTCACCATGGCCCAGCTGGCGCTCGCCTGGGTGCTCCGGCGGGACGAGGTCGCGTCGGCGATCGTCGGGGCCACGCGGCCCGAGCAGGTGCGGGCGAACGCCTCCGCCTCGGGGATCGAGCTCGATCCCGAGACGCTCGCGGAAATCGACCGGACCCTTGGCTAGTCTCGCGCCATGCCGCGCCGCAAGCTCCGCTCCCAGGGAGAGGTCGTCGAGCGCTGCCAGGCGCTCGGGGACGAGCTGCGAGCCGCGCTCCAACGGCTCCCCGACGACGATCCTGCGGTCGTGGACGCGGTCTGGCGCGGCGAGGCGCTCGGCACCCTCCTCTGGGCGCTGCAGCTGATCGAGCTGCCGCCGTACGACGAGCCGTTTGCGCCCGAGGAGGTCGCCGGGGTCGAGCTCGGCGAGGCCAGGTTGAGGGACGGCGAGGAGATCGAGCTGGAGCGCGAATCGGCGCGGCTCTGGCACTGGCGCGCGCGGACGACCGAGCTGCAGGCGGCCGGGAACGTCGAGCTGCCCGAGCGCTATGCCACCTTCGACCAGTTGATCGCCGCCACGGCGATGCGCGGCTTCGAGCAGGGAGTCCTGCCCGCGCCCATGCGCGGCGACTTCCGCGCCTACGGCAAGGTCTACCGGCAACTGACCCCGGAACAGCACACGGAGGCCCACTCGATCGCCGTCGAGCGGCAGCACGCGCTGAACTGGCTGTGCGGGGAGGGCCGTTCGTGGGACGATGTTCCGCTCGACACCTGATATCGAGATCTCTACTGTCTAGGCGGATGCGAGACCGGATCGATGCCTACGCCGACCTGATCGTGCGGGTCGGCGCAAATGTCCAACCGGGCCAGACGCTCTTCGTCACGGCCATGCCCGAGCACGTGCAGCTCGTGCGCGCGGTCGCGCGGGCCGCGTATCGCGCGGAGGCCGGCTACGTCGACGTCCGGTACGTCGACCCGCACGTGCGCCGCGCGATGATCGAGCTCGGGCCCGACGAGGCGCTGACGATGTCGCCCGACTGGCAGGTCGACCGGGCCGCGGCGCTGGAGGGCAACGCGATCGTGCTGATCGCCGGCGAGGCGGAGCCGGAGCTCCTCGCCGACCTCGACCAGGAGCGCGTGGGGCGGGCCCGCCAGGTGGCGGTGATGGAGCGGACGCTGGCGATCCAGAATGCGCGCGGCACGAACTGGACGATCGCCGCGTATCCGAGCGAGGGGTGGGCAGAGCAGGTTTTCGGCGAGCCGGACGTCGAGCGGCTGTGGGACGCGATCGCCTCGACGGTTCGGCTCGACGAGGAGGATCCCGTCGCAGCCTGGCGGTCGCACACTGCGCGCCTGCGCTCGCGGTGCGAGCAGCTCGACGCCCTCCGCCTCGACGCGCTGCACTTCGAGGGGCCCGGGACCGACCTGACGATCGGGCTGCTGCCGGAGTCGCGCTGGATCGGCGGCGGGATCGACACGCGCGACGGCATCCCGCACGTTCCGAACCTACCCACGGAGGAGGTCTTCACCTGCCCCGACGCGCGGCGCGCCGAGGGCACGGTCCGGTCGACGAGGCCGCTCGCGTTGGGGGGCACGATCGTGCGCGATCTGGAGGTGACCCTCGCCGACGGCGAGATCACCGACGTGACGGCCTCGAGCGGCGAGGACGCGGTTCGCGCACAGATCGGCACGGACGAGTTCGCGAGGCGGTTCGGCGAGGTCGCGCTCGTCGGCGGTGAATCGCGCGTAGGCCAGAAGGGGATCACCTTCTTGAATACGCTGTTCGACGAGAACGCGACATGTCACATCGCCTGGGGATCCGCAGTGCTCTTCTCAGCGCCCGAGCTCGCCGGGCTCGGGCCGGACGAACGGCGCGCCCGGGGGGCGAACGTCTCGGCGGTTCACACTGATTTCATGGTCGGCGGCCCGGAGGTCTCCGTCGACGGCATCACGAGCGACGGCACACGGGTCCCGATCCTGAGGGAGGATGCATGGCAGTTGCGGTAGACGAAAGCGCCGGCTCGACGGAGCCGCAGAAAGACCGTCTACGGCGGTACGCGGAGCTGGCGGTGCGCGTCGGCGCGAACGTCGAGGAGGGGCAGAACGTCTTCATCAACGCGCAGATCGAGCACGCACCGCTCGCGCGTGCGCTCACGCGCGCCGCGTATGCCGCCGGGGCGCGCTACGTCGACGTGAGCTACCGCGACCAGCACATCCGCAAGGCGATGATCGAGCTCGGCCCCGACGAGGCGCTCACGCACACGCCCGACTGGATGAAGGAGCGTGCCGAGGCCCTCGCAGGCGCTGCGTCGATCTGGACGACCGGCGACCCTGAGCCCGAGCTGATGAGCGACCTCGACGGCGAGCGCGTCGGCAAGGCGCAGATGAAGGAGCTGACCGAGATCGGGCGCCGCCACATGGTCGAGCGGGTGACCAACTGGTCGGGCGTCGCGTTTCCGAACGACGGTTGGGCGCGCGAGGTTTTCGGCGAGCCGGACGTCGAGCGCCTCTGGGAGGCCGTTGCCTTCTGCACGCGCCTCGACGAGGATGACCCCGTCGCCGCCTGGCGCGAGCACATGGAGCGGCTCGAGAGCCGCGCGGCGCAGCTGAACGAGCTGGGCTTCGACGCGATCCGCTACCGCGGCCCGGGCACCGACTTCACGATCGGGCTGCTGCCGAACGCACGCTGGATGTCGGCGCTTTTTCGCACGGCGACCGGGCGCGAGTACGTGCCGAACATGCCGACGGAGGAGATCTTCACCACGCCGGACCGGCGCCGGGCCGAGGGCACGATCAGCTCCAGCCTTCCGCTGGCGCTGCTCGGCGAGATGGTCAAGGGCCTGAAGCTGACGGTGAGGGACGGCCGGATCGTCGAGGTCGAAGCCGAACAGGGCGTCGAGGTCGTCCGCAGCCAGATCGCGAGCGACGACGGCGCTGCCCGCTTCGGCGAGATCGCGCTCGTCGACGGCACATCGCGCGTCGGCCGGACGGGCATCACGTTCTTCGACACGCTCTACGACGAGAACGCCACGTGCCACATCGCCTACGGCTTCGGCATCCCGGAGGTGTTCGACGGCGACCCCGGCGACGGCATGAACGTCTCGACCGTGCACACCGACTTCATGATCGGCCGCCGAGAGCTCGAGGTGGACGGGCTCACGAAGGACGGCTCGGCCGTCCCCATTCTCCGCGACGAGACCTGGCAGCTGCCCGAATGACCGACCCGATCACCCGCGAGGAGCGGTACGCAGAGCTCGCGGTTCGCGTCGGCGCCAACGTACAGCCGGGGCAGCTGGTCGACGTGATTGCACGCGTCGAGCACGCGGCGGTCGCGCGTGCGGTGACGCGCGCGGCGTACAAGGCAGGCGCCGCGTACGTCGACGTCTACTACACGGACCAGCACATACGGCGCGCGCTGATCGAGGGCGCCGCGGACGAGCTGCTCTCGTGGACGCCCCCCTGGCTGCTCAACCGGGCGAAGCAGGTGGGCGACGACCACGCGGCCGTCGTCGCACTGACGGGCGACGCCGAGCCAAACCTGCTGGCCGACCTTCCCGGCGAGCGCGTCGGCAAGGCGCGCATGCTCGAGATCGCGGAGGAGTCGAACCGGCAGATCAACGAGCAGCTCAACAACTGGACGGTCGTCGGCGTGCCGAACGAGGGCTGGGCCGAGCAGATGTTCGGCGAACCGGACCTCGACCGGCTCTGGAACGCGGTCGAGTACACCGTCCGCCTCGACGAGGACGACCCCGTCGCCGCCTGGCGCGAGCACGTGAAGCGCATCGGCAGCCGGGCGCGCGCGCTCAACGACCTGAAGGTCGACGTCCTGCACTTCAAGGGACCCGGCACCGACCTGCGCGTCGGGCTGCTGGCCGAGTCGCGCTGGCAAGGGGTCGAGTCGCACACCGCCCAGGGCATCCCGTACGTCGCGAACATGCCGACCGAGGAGGTCTTCACGACGCCGGACCTGCGCCGCACCGAAGGTGTCGTCCGCTCGACGCGCCCGCTGGCGCTGTACGGGCGGATCGTGAAGGGCCTGGAGATGCGCTTCGAGGGCGGCCGCATCGTCGACGTGAACGCGGATGAGGGCGCGGAGGTGATTCGTGGACAGCTCGAGACCGACGACCGGGCGGCGTACCTGGGCGAAGTGGCGCTCGTCGACGGCACGTCACGCATCGGCAAGACCGGGTTGACCTTCTTCGACACGCTCTTCGACGAGAACGCGACCTGCCACGTCGCCTACGGAAGCGCGTACGCCGAGGCGGTCGAGGGCGGCGTGATCGAGGGCGTCAACGTCTCGACGGTGCACACGGACTTCATGGTCGGCGGCCCTGAGGTCGATGTGGACGCGATCACGCGCGACGGAGCCGTCCTGCCGCTTCTCCGCGACGACGTCTGGCAGCTCGACTGAGCCAGGATCGCGCGCCGCGGAAACCGCGGCGCTCCGGCAGGTCGGTCGTCTTCTCTACGCTGACCGTGTGAGCGCCGCCTGCACGCACACGGGCCAGATCGAGTTCGGAGAGCTGCCCGCACAGATCGCGGGCTGTGAGGACTGCCTCGAGATCGGCGCTCGGTGGGTGCACCTGCGCATGTGCACGACGTGCGGCAAGATCGGCTGCTGCGATTCGTCGCCCAACAAGCACGCGACGAAGCACGCGCGCGAGACCGACCACCCGATCGTCCGCTCCGCTGAGCCCGGCGAGGACTGGTTCTGGTGCTACGTCGACGAGGTGATGTTCGAGCGCGCGGCGTGAAGTGCTCGAATCTGGTTCGGCTGCGCCGAATCAGATTCGCGAGAAAGAGAAGGGCCGGCTTGCGCCGGCCCTTCCGTCATTCAGTGACTTCGCTGATGTCGCTCGGCGGCGCGTCCGGCGCCGCGGCGACGCCGATCGCCTCCGGCGGCGCCGGCGGGACGACGGTGATGTCCACCTCTTCGTCGCTCTTGCGGGCGACGAGGATCGTCGAGCCGGGCTCGAGCTGCCGCCCCAGGACGAAGTCCGCGAGCGGGTCCTCGATGTAGCGCTGGATCGCGCGGCGGAGCGGCCGGGCGCCCATGGTCGGGTCCCAGCCCTTCTCGACGAGCAGGTCCTTTGCCTCGTCCGTCAGCTCGATCGTGACCGAGTGCTCGGCCATCTGCACGCGCAGACGGTTCATGAGCAGGTCGACGATCTGCAGGATCTCGTCCTTCTGCAGCTTCGGGAAGACGATGATCTCGTCGATGCGGTTCAGGAGCTCCGGCCGGAACACCTTCTTCAGGTCTCCCATCACCCGCGTCTTCATGTCGTCGTAGGACAGCCCGTCCTCGTTCGACATCGTGAAGCCGAGCGACACGTTCTTCGAGATCGACGCCGAGCCGATGTTCGACGTCATGATCACGATCACGTTGCGGAAGTCCACCCTGCGGCCCTGCGAGTCGGTCAGCTTCCCGTCCTCGAGGATCTGCAGCAGGATGTTGAAGACGTCCGGATGCGCCTTCTCGATCTCGTCGAAGAGGACGACCGAATACGGCTTGCGGCGAACGGCCTCGGTGAGCTGGCCGCCTTCGTCGTAGCCGATGTAGCCCGGGGGCGAGCCGACGAGCCGGGACACGGCGTGCTTCTCCATGTACTCCGACATGTCGATCTGGATCATCGCGTCCTCGTCCGCGAACAGGAACTCGGCGAGCGTGCGCGCGAGCTCGGTCTTGCCGACGCCCGAGGGGCCGAGGAAGATGAACGAGCCGTTCGGGCGCTTCGGGTCCTTGATGCCCGCACGCGCGCGGCGGATCGCCTTCGACACCGCGACGATCGCGGCGTCCTGGCCGATCACGCGCTTGTGCAGCTCATTCTCCATGTTGACGAGCCGCTCCGACTCCGCCTCGGTGAGCTTGAAGACGGGGATGCCCGTCCACATCGAGACGATGTCGGCGATCTCCTCCTCGCCGATCTCAGGCTGCTCGGTCTGATCCTGCTCGCGCCACTGCTCCTCGAGCTCGCGCTTCTTCTGCGTGAGCTTGCGTTCCTTGTCGCGCAGTGACGCAGCCTTCTCGAACTCCTGGTTCTCGATCGAGGCTTCCTTGTCCTTGCGGACCTTCTCGATCTCGTCCTCGAGCTCGCGGTAGCGCGGCGGGGCGGTCATCGTCTTGATGCGCATCCGCGATGCCGCCTCGTCGATCAGGTCGATCGCCTTGTCGGGGAGCTGGCGGTCCTGGATGTAGCGGTCGGCGAGCGTCGCGGCCGCCTCGAGCGCCTCGTCGGTGATCTTGCACCGGTGGTGCGCCTCGTAGCGGTCGCGCAGCCCGCGCAGGATCTGCACCGTGTCGTCCGTGGTCGGCTCGTCGACGCGGATCTGCTGGAAGCGCCGCTCCAGCGCCGCGTCGCGCTCGAGGTACTTGCGGTACTCGTCGAGCGTCGTCGCGCCGATCGTCTGCAGCTCGCCGCGTGCGAGCGCAGGCTTGAGGATCGACGCCGCGTCGATCGCGCCCTCGGCGGCGCCTGCGCCGACGAGATTGTGCAGCTCGTCGATGAACAGGATGATGTCGCCGCGCTGGGTGATCTCCTTCATCACCTTCTTCAGGCGCTCCTCGAACTCACCGCGGTACTTCGATCCCGCGACGAGCGCCGCGAGGTCGAGCGTGTAGATCTGCTTGCCCTTCAGCAGGTCCGGCACCTGGCCCGCCGCGATCCGTGACGCGAGGCCCTCGACGACGGCGGTCTTGCCGACACCTGGCTCACCAATCAAAACCGGATTATTTTTGGTGCGCCGGCTGAGGATCTGCATGACCCGCTCGATCTCGGTCTGGCGACCGACGACCGGGTCGAGCTTCCCCTCCTGCGCCTGCTTCGTCAGGTTGCGGCCGAACTGGTCGAGCAGCTTCGAGCTCTTGCCCTTCTCGCCCGTCGCGCCGGCCGATCCGCCCTGGCGCCGGCCGGGGCCGGAGAGCATGCGGATGATCTCGTTGCGGATCTTCTCGGCGTCGGCGTCGAAGTCGAGCAGGATGCGCGCCGCGACGCCCTCGTTCTCGCGCACGAGCCCGAGCAGAATATGCTCGGTGCCGATGTAGTTGTGGCCGAGCGACAGTGCCTCGCGGAGCGCGAGCTCCAGCACCTTCTTGGCGCGCGGCGTGAACGGGATCTGACCGGTCGTGACCTCGTCGCCCTGCCCGACGATGCGGGCGACCTGGGCGCGCACTTCTTCGACGGTGATGTCGAGCGACTCGAGCACACGCGCGGCGAGACCTTCTTCCTCGCGCAGCAAACCGAGCAGGATGTGCTCCGTCCCGATGTAGTTGTGCTTGAGCGCGCGCGCCTCGTCCTGCGCGAGTACGACGACCTGGCGAGCCCGTTCGGTGAACCGTTCGAACAATTCGTAACCTCTCTTCCGCCTGTTCCGGCGGCTAAAACGGTTGCCTTCTCTAGGAGGCCGCATGGTACTCCCTGATACGGGGGTGGCGCATCCCCCGGAGGTCGCGTCATGGGGCCAGGGCGCGCAACCTCAGTAGAGAAGCGATCCGAAGACCTCGTCGATCAGCGGGTCCAGGCCGCGCGGCAGCACTCCGTCGACCTCCTGATCCACAAAGAGCTCGAGATATGTGTCCCATTCGGCCACCCGCTCGGGATGGGCGGCCCGCGCGGCGTCGACCCGGCTCCGGAGCTCGTCGAGCGACCTCCGGCTGGCGGCCGGCGGCTCC
>JABFWJ010000460.1 GCA_013362295.1 Thermoleophilia bacterium | reverse complement strand
TCAGGTCGAGCTTGCCGTCGCGCACCGTCTCGAAATTGGTCAGGAACATGCGCGCGCCGTCCGGCTTGGCCTGCTCGGCGCGGACCTCGTCCATGCCGCGCACGAACTGCAGGCGCACACCGAGCTGCGCGGCGTCGGCGATCATGTCGCTGCGGCAACCGAGAGGGCCGACGATTAGCCCGAGCACCTCGCCGGCGACGTTGTCGCGATCGCCGGAGCCGGCGCAGACCTTCTGCAGCATAATACGGCCGGCTTCGACCTGCACAGTCGACTTACCTAAGCCGAAGTCGAGGAAGAATGCGCGCCGTCCGCCTTGGACGCCCCACCGGATAATGTGGCGCTGGTGATCGCGAAGCGGCTTGCCGTCGAGCCGATGGGTCTGGATCTCGTCCAGCTCGCAAGGGAGGCCGAGCTCGGGCGCTGACTTGTTCTTGTCCTCGAGGAAGGGTGCGGAGCGGTCCTGGCTCATCCCGCCGCACCCCCGAGCATCGGCCGCAGCACCTCTTGGCTCCGCCACGGCGGCCGCACGTGCTCGTGGAAGTCGAGCGCGTGGTCGAGGATGCCGAGCGCGTCGCCCTCATCGTCGTACCGCGGCGAGAACCCGAGCTGGCGGCAGCGGTCCATCAGAGCACCGCCGCGAGCACGCCGGCCGCGATGATCAGGGCCGCGAAGGCGGCGCAGGTGGCGATCACGCGCGCCTTTTCGGCGAAGCTCTCGTCGTCGGCGTCGCGCTGCAGAGCCTCGGCCCAGTCGAACTCAGAATCGTCGTCGATCATGCCGCGATCCCCAGCGTCTCGGCTCGCGCGATCAGGCAGTTGGCGAGCCGCTGCATCGCTTTGAGGTCGGGAAGCATCGCCGCCAGTTCGCGGTGCGTGACAGCCTCCCCGCCGTCGCTCTCGGGGTCCGTGGCGAGCGAGAGCTTGTGCAGCCCGCCGGTGATCGATGAGAGCGAGACGCGCGCGTCGCTGGTTTCGCGCGGCACGTTGCGGCCCCCGAAGCAGGCAGACCACGGGTCCAGCGTCTCAACCCCGAACCGGGCGCCGATCTTGGCGATCGTCTCCTGGTTGAGGTCGGTGCGCTCGTTGCGCACGTTCGCGACGGTGCCAGCGCTGATGTGCAGCTCGCCGGCCAGATGCTCGTCGGTGAGCCCGTGCTGCGACTGGATCGAGCGAACGATGTCGGCGAGAGCCTTCCGCAGCACATTGCGGGTCGGCAGCGCCATCGGCAGCAAGCCATTGCTGCGCTGCGGCATTACTTGGACTCCCCGTGAAAGGACGAAGCAGCCGCCCCCGGAGCGCCGTCGTCGTGGCGGCGCAGGGCATCAGGCCCGCGCGACGCATCGTCGAGCTCGGGGCCGTAGGGGCACATGGGGGGAGGCGCTGTGTAGAGCGCAGCGTAGGCGTCGAAGAAGCGTTCCTGACCAGCCGGCGCGCGCAGATCGGTGTACCCGAGCCGCATCCCATCGGGGATCGACTCAGCCCGCGCCTCGACGAGCAGCCGATCGATCTCGGCCACGCCCGCCGCGGTGATCGCGATGTCGGCGGCCTGCGCCCGCTCGGCGACGAGGGTGTGCAGCGGGGTCATGCTGCCTCCGCGTCGGGAGCGGGGGCTTCGTCGGGTGGATCCGGCAACGTGCCGAGGTCGTCGGGCAACGGCTTTCCCATCTCCTTCGCGACGAGGCGAAGGTGGTTCATCCGCGAGCTTGAGATCCCGATCTTGCGCCAGCTGTGCACGGTCGACACGGGTGTTTCGGATGCCGCAGCAACGGCGCTCGTGCCGCCGAGATGATGCAGGACCTTGTCAGCGATTGTGGCCATGCAAGCCACTATGCGATAATCGGAAGTCAATCGCAAGCCCTTACTTCCGATAATCGCGATTGCGATATTCGTATCCTCGTGCGCAATCAGCGCATGACGACGAGAGCGGGGGTCAGGCCTGAGGCGGCGGAGGTATTCGAGCGACTCGACAGGCTCGGGTTAAAGCAGCGCGACCTCGCGGCCCACTTGAAGCTCGAAGAGAACAAGATCTCGAAGGTACGCGCCGGCGAACGCCAATTCCGCGGCACCGAGCTGTTGCGCGCGCTCCGATTCCTGGAAGACGTCGAGGCGACGGAGATCGAGCCCGACCTACCCGACATGCCTCCGGAACAGGACTATGTCTCCGTCGAGGTGCTGCCGACTTATGCGGGGATGGGTGGCGGCGGGAGCGGCGAGGGCGACAGGGAGACTGCGCTGGTGCCCCGCGCGCTCG
>JABFWJ010000087.1 GCA_013362295.1 Thermoleophilia bacterium | reverse complement strand
GTGTGCCGCTCCCCACCCCGACGATCACCCCGGCCGTCGAGGAGGACGGCGAATGAGCATCTTCCGAGTCGCCGTGCACATCATCCCGCGCCGTGGCATCCTCGACCCGCAGGGGACCGCGGTGGCGCATGCGCTCCAGATGCTCGGCTTCGCGGGCGTCGCCGACGTGAAGGTCGGGCGCCACATCGTGATCGACGTCGCCGCCCCGGACCGCGACGCCGCTGGCAAGTCCGCGCGCGAGATGTGCGAGAAGCTCCTCGCCAACCCGGTCACCGAGGATTTCGAGATCGCGACGGTGGAATCCGCATGAAGTTCGGCATCGTCACCTTCCCCGGCTCGAACTGCGATTACGACGCCTTCCACGCCGTGACCGACGCGCTCGGCGAAGAGGCGACGTATCTCTGGCACCGCGAGCACGACCTCGCGGGCTCCGACGTCATCGTGCTCCCCGGTGGATTCAGCTACGGCGATTACCTCCGCGCCGGCGCGATCGCGCGATTCAGCCCGATCATGCAGGAGGTCGTCGCCCACGCGAAGCGTGGCGGGCCGGTGCTCGCCATCTGCAACGGCTTCCAGATCGCCTGCGAGGCAGGCCTCCTCCCGGGTGCCCTGCTGCGCAACGAGTCGCTCTCCTTCGTCTCCGAGACCGTCCGGCTGCGGGTCGAGAACCCGGAGACGAGGTTCACCACGGGCTACGAGAAGGGGCAGCTCCTCCGCATCCCGGTCGCGCATGGTGAGGGGCGTTACACGGCGGACGAGGCGACGCTGGCACGGCTCGAGGGTGAGGCGCAGGTCGTCTTCCGGTACGTCGGCGCCGACGGACGCACCGACGAGGCCTCGAATCCGAACGGCTCGGTGCACGCGATTGCAGGTATCGTGAACGAGGGGGGAAACGTCCTAGGTATGATGCCCCACCCGGAGCGCGCGGTCGATCCGCTACTCGGCTCCGTCGACGGGCTCGCCCTGTTCGAGTCGCTGGTCGCCCGCGTCTCGGCGTAACCCCGAGGAGGATTCATGCTTCGTCGCAATCTGCTGCTCGCGCTCTCGCTGATCGCCGCGCCCGTCATGGCCCAGGAAGCGAGCAGCACGATCGATCCCGGAATGTCGCACGACGAGGTCGTGCAGCGCCTCGGCAAGCCGCTCAACGAGCGGACGTCAGGGACGCACACCTACATGTTCTATCGCAACGGCTGTGAGAAGAGCTGCGGGATGAACGATCTCGTCGTCCTCGAGGACGGGAAGGTCGTCGACGCCGTCTTCCGGAACGGCGTGCGGAGCTACAGCGGCACGAGCAGCTCGCCGACGGCGGTCCACCCGTCGAACAACGGCGAGCGTGCCACGAGCGCGGCCGCGAGAGTCCGGAACGCGAAGCGCGGCGGGATCGTGATCGCGCAGCCGGCGTCCGACGACAGCGCGGGTGCGACGAACACGCCGAAGGCGGCGAAGCCGGCGCGACGCGCGAAGTCCGGCAAGGCGACGAAAGCCGTCGTCACCGGTCTGCAGGTCGACCCGGCGCCGCCGCCGGCCACGCGGCCCGCCGTGCAGCTGACGACGCAGCCGGCGCAGGCTTCGACGCCCACGACCGCCGCGCCGACCTCGCCCGTGCTCGGCGCGCGCATCAATCCCGCGGACTCCGTGCGTGCGCTGACGCCCAACCGGCCGACGCCCATCCCGGGCACGAAGCTCAACGCGACCGACTCTGCGCGCGCCGAGGCGATCCGGCGGCAGCAGCAGTCCGACTCCACACGAAAGCCCTAGCGACTTCATGCCGACTCATCACCATCACAAGCCGACTCACAACGAGGACGAGTACTTCGCGCGGCAGGACGCGGAGCTGATCAAGGCCCGGCGCGCGGCACTGGACCAGCAGCGACTCCGTGTCGAGCGCGCGTCGCACTTCATGAAGTGCCCCAAGTGCGGCGCAGACCTCGTCGAGAAGAAGTTCCATGCGATGGTGATCGACGTCTGTCCCGAGTGCAAGGGAACCTGGATGGACGCGGGCGAGCTCGAGATGCTCGGCTACGTGAAGCGCAGCGAGATCTCGCGCTTCATCGGCTCTCTCTTCGGGCTCAAGTAGTGAACGTAAAGCCGCGCCCCGGCGATCCGCAGATCACGCCGGCGCTCGTCGCCGAGCACGGGCTGACGGAGGAAGAATACGAGCGGCTCGTCGCGCTGCTCGGCCGCGCGCCGACGTTCACCGAGCTCGGTGTCGTCAGCGCACTCTGGAACGAACACTGCTCGTACAAGCACTC
>JABFWJ010000286.1 GCA_013362295.1 Thermoleophilia bacterium | reverse complement strand
ATCACGACCGGATCCGCGTCGCGGATCGCGGCGGCAAGCAAGCCCTTCGCGTCGGCGGGCGTCGACGGGATCGCGACCTTGATACCGGGCGTGTGCACGTAGTACGCCTCCGGCGAGTCGTCGTGCAACTCGGGCGCGCGGACGCCCCCGCCGTAGGGCATGCGGATCGTGATCGGAAACTCCATGCCGCCGCCGCTGCGCCAGTGGTAGCGGCCGACGTGTGTGATCAGCTGGTCGAGGCAGGGATAGGAGAACGCGTCGTACTGCATCTCGACGACCGGACGCCACCCCGCCATGCAGAGGCCGACCGCGCCGCCGAGCAGCCCGGCTTCGGCAAGCGGCGTGTCGACGCAGCGGTCGGGGCCGAAACGGTCGCGTAGACCCGCGGTCGCACGGAAGACGCCGCCTGCGCGCCCGACGTCCTCGCCGAGCACCATCACGTCGCCGTCGCGCTCGAGCTCGACGTGCAGCGCGTCGTTGACCGCCTCGACGAGCGTGAGCTCAGCCACGGCGCATGTTCTCCGGCGGGTCGACGTAGGCATGACGGAAAAGCAGCTCGGGGTCGGCCGGCGGGTCCGCCTCGGCGGCTGCAATGCCGGCGCGCAGCAGATCCTCCGCCTCCCGCCGCACGGACTCCACCTGCTCGTCGGTGAGGAGGCCCGCACTCTTCAGCACCTCCTCGTACCGGCCGACGCATTCGCGCGCGCGCTCCTCCTCGACCCGCGCGAGGTCGATGTAGGCACGGGGATCGTCCGCGGTCGCGTGCGGCGCCACGCGGTAGTGAACGGCCTCGATCAGGGTCGGGCCGCCGCCGGCGCGCGCGCGCTCGACGGCCTCGCGCGCGGCGGCGTAGACGGCGAGCACGTCGAGGCCGTCGACGCGCACGCCGGGGATGCCGTAGCCGACGGCCTTGTCCGCGAGCGTCTCCGCGCGCGTCTGCGCCTCGATCGGCGTCGAGATCGCCCACTGGTTGTTGTTGCAGACGAAGACGGCCGGCGCGTTCATCACCGCAGCGAGGTTCACGCCCTCGTGGAACGCGCCCTCGCTGGTCGCGCCGTCGCCGAAGAATGCCATCGCCACCGCACTCTCGCCGCGCAGCTTCTTCCCCCAGGCGAGCCCGGCCGCATGCGGCACGTGGGTCGCGATCGGCACGGTGATCGACGCGATGTTCCAGTCCGCGGGGTTCCACCAGCCGGACGGGTGACCGCGCCACCACTGCAGGATCGTCTCGACCGGCATGCCGCGGACCAGCCCGATCGCCGATTCTCGGTACGACGGGAAGATCCAGTCCTCGTCCTCGAGCGCGAACGTCGCGCCTGCCTGGATCGCCTCGTGGTTCCAGAAGATCGCGTACGTGCCGATCCGTCCCTGACGGTGGTAGACCACCGAGCGCTCGTCGTAGGTCCGCAGTAGGACCATCCGCCGATACAGCTCGAGGAGGTCGCTCTCCGTCAGGCCGTGCTGCACGAGAGCTTGCGTCGACGCCATGGGCGGCGGAAGGCTAGCGCAGCCGGAGCTCCGAGGTCTCCCACTGGACCACGTCGTCGAAGGACCGGCGGCTCATCCCGTGGCCGGTGTCGTACCAGTCGACGCGCGGATGGCCCGGAGCGGCGGCGATGAGTGCGAGCAGCTGCCGGTGCGGCACGACCTCGTCGTGGCGGCCGGCCTGGAAGTAGAGGTCGGCGTGCGACCGCGCGATCCAGTACCGCGGCGCCTCGGAGCCCCTGCCCGCCACGATCGCAACCGCCTTCAGGCGCAGCTCGTCGCCGGCGAGGATCGCCGCCGTCTGGGCACCGAGCGAGTAGCCGACGAGCCCGAAGCGCCGGCGGTCGACATCCGGGCGCGCCGCGAGCAGGTCGAGCGCCCGTCGCGCGTTGACGACCAGCGGCCGGAACGTTTCCGCGTCGTTCGGTTGCGAGATCGTCATCGTCACCGCGCCGCGGATCGCAAGCTGCGCGGCCGGCAGCAGCAGATCCTCGCGCGTGCCGCCGGAGCCGTGCAGGAAGAGCACCGCCGGATGCCGCCCCCGCGCACGCGGGACGGTCAGGAACGCGTTCACACGTGCGCCGTTCGCGCCCGCGAACGAGAGGGCGTGGACGGCAACGATCGCGCTCGACATGACGACCCCGTCGTCGTGCGGCGCGAGCGGGCGCGGGGCGGACGAGACGGGATCATGCGCGGCGTGCACGGCCCCGCCGCACGCCGCGAGCGCCAGGACGGCGCTACACCAGAACGGCGACCGCGTCACGCCGC
>JABFWJ010000041.1 GCA_013362295.1 Thermoleophilia bacterium | reverse complement strand
CGATCATCCGCAAGCAGACGTTGGTCGCAATCCGGTAGAGCCACGACGAGAGCTCGGCGCGTGGCTCGAAGCGCGCGATGCCTCGCCACGCACGGAGCATCGTCTCCTGCAGCGCGTCGTCGGCGTCGTGGACCGACCCGAGCAGGCGATAGCAATGTGCGTGGAGCCGACGGCATAGCGGCGCCGTCAGCTCCACGAACGCCTGCTCGTCGCCCGCAGCGGCAGCCGCCAGCAACTCCATGAGTCGACGCTACTCCGGCATCGGCGGGGGCGCGCCGAGCTCCGTCCAGCCCGGTGCCTCGAAGGCGCCGGGCCGGCCGCCGAGTGCGACGAACCGGATGCCGTCGGGGCCGGGCAGGATCCGCCGCTGCTGCTGCGGCCCCACGCGCGCGATCGTTCCCGGCACGAGCTCGAACCGCTGCTCGCCCGCGACGAGCGTCGCCGACCCGGTCAGCGGGATGTAGACCTCCTCCTGGTTGGGGTCGAACGCCGTCTCGTCGTGGTTGTGCTCCGGGTAGCCCTCCCAGTTCGGCGGGAGTGTCAGCACCTGCATTCCCCAGGCCGACACGCCGAGCGTGGCGCGCGCACGCCGCGCCAGGCCGCCGTGGATCGGCTCCATCTCGTCGATCGCTGCCACCGTCACGTCCGTCGTCGCAACCTGGCTCACGCTGACCTCCTCGCGTCGCGAGCCCCACGGCTCGATTGCGGATAGAACCCGCGGGGTCACGTCAACTCATCGCTCGAGGAACAGATCCGCCGCGGCGGCGAGATCGGCCGCGCGTGCCGGCGCCTCCAACGGGAACGGCCATTGCTGCTCCTCGCGATCGACCCAGATCGTCGCGAGGCCCGCAGCGCGTGCGCCGAGCACGTCCCAGCCGTGTGCGGCGATCATCGTCGCCGGCCTTCCGACCCGCTCGAGCGCGAGCTCGTAGGGCGCACGGTGCGGCTTGAACCTCTGCACCTCGTCACAGGACACGATCTCGTCGACGAGCTCACCGAGGCCGCCGCGATTCAACAGCTGTCTCGTGCTGTCCGCCGACCCGTTCGTCAGCGTCACGACGGCAGCTCCCGCGTCGCGTAGCCGGGCAAGCGCCTCGGCCGCCTCCGGATACGGATCGAGCTCCGCCAGCGCATCGAGCGGCTCGGTACGACTCGGGTCGAGCCCCAGCTGTGCGAGCGTCGTCGTCAATGCGCTCGCCGCGAGCTCCTTGAACGGCCGGTAGCTGTCGAGCAGGGTCACCGTCGCCGCCTCGTGGAGCAGTCGCTGGAACCAGGCTTCGAACGCCGACGGAGGCGCACCGAGATCGACGAGCGACCGGCGCGCCGGTTCGCGGTCGAACAGCGTGCCGATTACGTCGAAGACGGCGGCGTCAGCCACTCAAGCGCGCGCAGCACACGCCCGGGAAGGAGCCTCGCCACGTCCGCATCGCGCTTGGCTTCGTACAGGAAGAGGCAGCCGCTTGCCCATGCGGCCCCAAGGCTACAACCCGCCAGCACGTCGGAGAGGTAGTGGACCTCGAGGTACAGACGGCTGAATGCGATGAGCGCGGCAAGCAGGACGAACCCGACGGCCGTGAAGACGCGTGCCCGCCCGCTCACCCCGCGTCGCGAGGCGAGCACGTACAGGATCAGCGCGTAGATGGCCGTCGAGCCGGCTGCGTGGCCGCTCGGAAAGGAGTACGTGTCGAGGTGCACGTACGCAAGCTCCGGGCGTGGGCGGTGGAACAGCAGCTTCAGCCCGGCGTTCAGCACTTCGATCCCGAGGGCCCCCGACAGGACGAGCGCGGCTTCGTTCCTCGCGCGCCGGCGCAGGAGGAAGACCGCGACGCCGACGGTGAGGAGCGCCAGGAACGCGACGTTGCCGGCAAGCGTCGCGACACTGAAGAACGAACGCAGCGTCCCGTTGGAATGGACGTGCAGCCACCGGCTGAACTCGACGTCCCAGCGCACGATGGGGTCGCTGTCGAGGTAGTCCTCGACGACGTGGAGAAACGCGCCGAGGGTGACCGCGAAGATCACCGCGAGCGCCGCCTGGGTCTGGAATCTCGGATCGTGCCGGCGCGACCAGGCGAGGACGAGCCGGCGCGTCGGGAACGCGGAGAACGACATCGTCGCAGGGTAATCGGGCGCCGGGCGACCAAAAGTCCAGTCTTCGGCGGCGGTCAGGCTTCCGTCAGGAGAGACCGGGTCCGTGCGCTACGCCGCAAGTTTCACGCAGCTGCTCCGATCCACTCGTCAAAAAGGCGAAATTGCAGT
>JABFWJ010000016.1 GCA_013362295.1 Thermoleophilia bacterium | reverse complement strand
GCACCTGGAACGCCTTGACCGCGAGAGCGCCGAAGAGAAAGCCGCACACGTGGGCGGCGAACGCCACACCGCCGCTCTGCTCCGGATGGGTGATCGAGAAGTTCGACTGCCACAGTTGCAAGAGGAACCAGAAGATCAGGAAGAACCCGGCCGAGATCGGCACCGGCAGGAACCCGAAGAGGAGCGTGAGGACGCTGGCGTGGGGGAGGAGGATGAGGTAGGCGCCGAGGACGGCCGCGATCGCGCCGCTCGCGCCGACGTTCGGGATGCTCGCGGCGGCCGCCCCCGACCAGTGCAGGGTGACCCACGTCTGCGCGAGCGCGGCCGCGTACCCGCCGAGGAGGTAGAAGACGAAGAAGCGCAGCCGGCCCATCACGTCCTCGACGTTGTTCCCGAAGATGAAGAGGAAGAGCATGTTGCCGAGGATGTGCAGCCAGCTCGCGTGCATGAACATCGCCGTCAGCGCCCCCTCGGGCCAAACCACGTGGTCGCGCGCAGCCCCCACGCACGGGCCGCTGACAGCGCACGGGTAGAACGCGTAATGGTCGATCCGGCCCGCCCTGGAGCCGAGCTCCCAGAACCAGACGACGAAGTTGGCGGCGATCAGGCCGTAGGTGACAAGCGGGAACCGCCGCGTCGGGATGTTGTCGAAGAGCGGCAGCACCGGAGGCCGATCCTACAACGGCAGGAACTTGACAATGAAGCACTGAGGTTTTATCCTGGCCTTGTAGGCAGATTCGAAAAAGGCAAGGAGGCAAGCCATGGCCACACTGGTTCGCTGGGATCCGCTGCGCGAGGCCGCCGCGCTGCACACGGAGCTGAGCCGCCTCATGAACGGCCTCTTCGAGGGCAACGAGCGGCAGACCCAGGCGTGGGTCCCCACGCTCGACGTCTGGGAGACCGACGACTCTGTGCACTACGCGTTCGACCTGCCCGGCCTCACCCAGGACGCGATCCACGTCGAGGTCGAGGACGGGACCCTCACGGTCTCCGCGACGCGGGAGCGCGAGCAGCACAAGGACACCGACAAATTCCATCGCTTCGAGCGCCGCTTCGGCACGTTCTCACGCTCGATCGGACTGCCGCAAGGGGTCTCGGAGAACGACGTCAAGGCCTCGTACACGAACGGCGTCCTCGGGATCACGGTGCCCAAGCCCGAGCAGCCGAAGCCCAAGCGCATCGAGGTGGAGGTCGCCGGCGAGCATCCGGTGATCGACGCCGCTGCGAACAGCTGACGCGGCTCACCCGGCTTCGCCGGGCAAATCTCTCAGCCGGCCTCGCCGAGCAGATCCCTCAGCCTGGCGAGGCCGGCGAACACGCGGCTCTTCACGGTCCCGAGCGGGATCCCGAGCCGCTCGGCGAGTTCGCTCTGCGTCAGGCCGCCGTAGTAGGAGAGCTCGATCGCCTCGCGCTGGTCCTCCGGCAGCCGGGCGAGCGCCGCCTGGACGACGCGGCGCTGCTCGCGGACCGACGCTTCTTCGTCGGTCGACTCGGCCGCCGCGACGGGAGCGTCCTCTAGTTGGACCGCACGCCGCCGGTCCTCGCGCCGCACGAGATCGACGGCGCGGCGATGGACGAGCGTCAGCACCCAGGTCTGCGCCTTGCCGCGCCGGGGGTCGAACGCCGCCGCCGTCCGCCACGCGGCGAGAAACGCGTCCTGCACCGCGTCCTGGGCGAGCGTCGGGTCGCGGAGCACTCGGAGCGCGAGGCCGTACGCCACGCGGCCCAGGTTGTCGTAGAGCTCTGCGAGCGCTCGTTCGTCTCCGCCCGCGACCGCGGCGAGCAGGTCCTCGTCGGTGCGCGGCACGGGCGAAGCCTAAGCCTCCCGGGCATTCGCATCACACGCTGACGTTCGGGAGCGCGCGCACCACCATGGCGATACCTGCGAGCACGATCACGAGCGCGCTCACTGCGGGCAGATAGGCGAGTGCGCGGCCGCCGCCGTCGAACCGGCGGAACGCGGCCTTGGCGAGGACCGCGACCAGCCCGACCGCCGTGATCGCGAGCGCGAGCCCGGCGCTGAACGCGAGCACGAGCAGCAGCCCGAATCCCACCCGGTGCAGGGAGATCGCCGCGAGCAGCACGACGAGCGCCGACGGACAGGGGAGGAGCCCGCCCGAGATGCCGACCGCGAGCAAGCTGCGGTGCTCGTGGTGGTGGTGATGGTGGTGTGCGCGCGCATGGCGCGCCCGGCCGGCGAGCACGGCCGCGCCGACGCCGATGACCATCAGCCCCGCGGACAGGTCGAGCCATGGATA
>JABFWJ010000195.1 GCA_013362295.1 Thermoleophilia bacterium | reverse complement strand
ACCGCAACGTCCGAGCGATCCGCCTGCTCGAGAAGCCGGTCATCGCCTCCGTCAACGGGCCGGCGGCCGGCGCCGGGATGTCGCTCGCGTTCGCGTGCGACCTGCGCATCGCGAGCGACACGGCGAGCTTCGTCCCTGCGTTCGTGAACATCGGCCTCGTGCCGGATTCCGGCGGCACGTGGTTCGTGCGGCGGGTGCTCGGGACGGCGCGCGCGTTCGAGTGGCTCACGTCGGGGCGCAAGCTCTCCGCGGAGGAGGCGCGCGCCTGGGGCGTCGTCTCCGAGGTCGTTCCGGCCGGGGAGCTCGCCGAGCGGACGAGCGAGCTCGCGGCGCGGCTCGCGGCGCTGCCGACCCGTGCGATCTGGGAGACGAAGCGCCTCCTCGACGCGGCCGAGACCTCGCGCCTCGACGAGCAGCTCGAGCTGGAGGCGACGACGCAGGCCGAGCTGACGCAGACGGCCGACTTTCGCGAGGGCGTCTCCGCGTTCCTCGAGAAGCGCGGCCCGGAGTTCACCGGGCAGCCGTAATCAGGCGGGCCAGTTCGTCAGCAGCTGCTGGCAGAAGGTGAGGCCGAGCTTCTGCGCTTGGCGGTGGATCGCCGTGTCGGTGGTCGTCGCCGCGTTCTGCGCCTTGCGCGCCTTTGCAAAGTCCTGCTTGACGAGCGCGTCGTGTACCTGCTGGATGCCGTCCGCGAGCTTTTGGCCCAGCGCGAGGAGCCGCTGGAATGGGGCGTCCTTGCCCGCCGGCGGCGTGACCCGCTTCATGTCCGCGACGGCGCGGCGGGCGGCCGCCGCCGTGCGCGCCCAGCCCATCGGGTCGGGCGTGAGCCGCCCGAGTTCGAAGATCGCGCGGTCCGACCTGAGGCAGACCCCGTTCCCCTCGGTCACGAATTGCTTCTGCGTCGGCCGCGGCTTCGCCGGCGTCGTCCGGCTCGATTTCGAGCCGCTGCACGCGACGAGCAGCGCGGGGACGACCAGTAGGACGAGAGCGCGGCGCACGAGCCCAGAACGTAGCGGGACGACGTTGACGACGTGTTAGAAGTCGTTTCAGAATGACGCTTCGTTGACGGGGTGCGACGGGTGGTGCGAGCGCAAGGACGCAGGGAGTCCCGATAGTCCACTATCGGGGCGACCGAGGACGCGGCGATCGTGCCGCCCGGCGTCGCCCGGCGACACAAGGCTTCGTTCTGAAACGAGTTCTTAAGGGAGTGCAGAGAGAATCTCGGACAGCTCGGGCCACCGGCCCGCGCGCTGCTTGGAGAAGACGAGCGCGTCGTCGACCAGGATGTCGAACTGGCTCTGGTCGCCGGCGACCATCTCCGCCGTGTGCTCCGTCCCGTTGATCTCGGCCACGAAACTCGCGGCCCGCTCGTCGTACCCCGTTCAGACGGGGCAGTACAGGATACGCACGTGCGCCATGCGAGAAGCCTACTGTTCGGGGTCGAAGCGGCCGAGCATGTCGCCAAGCCCGCGCCGCGTGAGCCAGTTCCGGGCGAGCGCGGGGGGGAACGTCGGCGCGTTGGCGACGACGACGGGAACCGTCAGCGCGGCGCGGTGCGTCCCGTGCTTCCCACGCGCGTAGACGAGCATCGTGTGCGCTCCCTCGACCGCAGTGCGCGTGTCCCACAGCAGCCGGTACGGAGGAGACGCGTCGCGGCTGACGGGCTTGCCGTCGACGTACAGCGCGAGACGCTCGACCGGTTCGTTGGTGCGTGCGCCGATGTTGAGCAGACCGTCGACGGCACCGCCTGATACGGCACCCGTGATGCGCACCCGCAAGGGCGGGTTCGCGACCCGGACGGGCACCGACTTCCGCGTCCGGTAATGGTGTGCGCCGTAGGTGCGGACGGCGAGCATGTGGCGGCCGTTGCCGACCGAGCTCGAGTCCCAGCCGATCGTGCGGTGGAACGAGTACGGCCACGTGTGGTCGGTGTAGATCGTCTTGCCGTCGACCAGGAAGTCGACCTTCCAGATGTGCCGGCGCCATTGCGTCGCCGCAGTGACCCCGGACCACCACAGCGCCTTGCCGTGGACAGTCGCGTTGCGGTCGACGGTCGAGCGCCTGACGACGTGCCTGACGGGCACGACCGCCCGGGTGACGAGCTGTGCGTGCGGCACCGGCGCGTCCGGGAGCACGGTCATGCGCTTCACGAACTTCGGCAACACCGGGTGCGCCGCGTAGTACCGAACGAGCTGCATGTAGTGCGCCCATTTCCAGTACGGCCCGGGATCCGAGTGGCCGGAGGCGCCGCCGAAGAAGCCGGGGCGGTACGGGTTCGGCACTTCTGCATGGCCGATCACGTGCCCGCGGTCGAGCGGGATGCTCCAGCGATGGGCGAGGTAGGCCACGAGCTGCGCCGACGCCCGGTATTCCTTCTCGGTGTAGGCGCGCCGGCCGACCCAGCCCTCGTGCTCGATGCCGATCGAGTGCAGGTTCCACCAGGCATTGCCGGCATGCCATGCGACATCGGTGACGGGAACGAGCTGCACGATCTGGCCACGGCGGGAGACGACGAAATGCGCCGACCCGCGGGTCCAGGCGCGCTGGAGAACGCGGACGGAGCCGATGAAGCGGCCCTCCGTGTCGTGGATCACGATCCCGTTGATCGTGGCGCGTGTGCGGTTGGACTGCGTCTTGTTCGGCGAGTCCTTGATCAGCACGCGCAGCGGCGAGGCCCAGGCCGCGGATGCGCCGACGGCGGCGCTGACGACGACGGCGGCGAGCGCCAATTGACCCCTGAACGACCCCACGTGCGCGCGCTTTGTAGCGCATGATCCGGCCGGCGATGTCCCCCTTTCGAGGGAGGTTTCAGGCCGAAGCGGCAGCAGCGTAGACCTGCAGAGTCCGGTCGGTGACGCGCTCCCACGAGCAATACCGGGCGACGTGCTCGCGCGCCGCCTCGCCCACCCGCTTCCGGGACTCCGGGTCGGCGAGCAAGCGCTCGATCGTCGCCCGGAGCGCGCCCGCGTCGCGGACCGGGACGAGGAACCCCGTGCGGCCGTCCTCGATCAGCGTCGGGATGCCGCCGACCGGAGTCGCGATCACTGTCTTGCCGTGCGCCATCGCCTCGAGCACGACGTTCGGCAGGCCCTCCATCTGCGAGACGAGCACGACCACGCCGGCGCGGTCGTAGAGGTCGGACAGCTCGGCGGGCGAGACGAAGCCGAGCGCATCCGGGACGAGCCCGCGCAGCGGTCCGTCGCCGGCGATCACGCGCGGCAGGCCCTGCGTCGCCTCCGCGATCACGTCGATGTTCTTCTCGGGCGAGAGGCGTCCGGCGTAGAGCACGAACGGCTCGTCGCTCTCGGCGGGCGGTGCAGCCGGTACGTCGACGCCGTAGGGGATTGCATGGACGTTGCTCAGCCCGCAGGCGCGCAACGCGTCGGCGAGCTGGTCGGAGCAGCAGATCACGGCGCGCGCCCTGCTCAGCAACAGGCGGACGAGGCGCGGCGCGCGGCGGGCGAGCGAGAGGTCGGAGAAGCGGCCGGCCGTCCCCGAGCCGTGCAGCGTCACCACGAACGGTCGTCCGCTGCAGAGCGCGATCGCAGCGCCGGCGAGCCAGTTCGCGTGCACGAGGTCTGCGCGGCGGGCCGCGGCGCGGCAGGCGGAGATCATCGACACGAGCAGGAAGAGCGCGAGCCAGGGCCGCCGCCTGACCGCGGCGACGACGCCGCCGCTCCGGGCGCCCGTCAGCCCGAAGTCGCGGTACGCGCCCGGCCCGACGACCTCGACGTCCACGTCGCGCTCGCGCAGATGCTCGACCGTGTTGAAGACGAAGCGTCCGGAGACGTCCGCCGGATCGCGCGGGTACGACGTCGTGAACATCGCGACGCGCAAGTGGAGCGTGGGCGACATACCTCGTTTCTCGGCAGGTCGCCCACGCGGCTCGATGCGTCAAAAGGGGGCTTTTGGCTGCAAACGGCCATAGATTCCGGCGCGGCGCGGAGCTAAGCTCCGGGCGTGCGGCGGGGCGCGGTGACTGCAGTGCTCATCATGGGTGTCGCCGCGCTGGCCTTCGGCGCGACGGCCGCCCCCGCGCCGCCTCACGTGACGCTGATCGGCGATTCCGTTCTCACCGCCGTGGAGTGGAACGAGGCCCCGCTCGCGCTGCTGCAGAAAGGCCTCGACGCCTACATGGACATCGGCGTCTGCCGGACGGTCACCGGCGTCAGCTGCCCCTACGAGGGCGGGCGCGTCCCGACGCTGATGGATGTGATCGCCGGGATGGGCGTCCGGCTCGGGCCCACCGTGCTCGTCGAGGTCGGGTACAACGACGACCCGTCGACGTTCGCGCGCGACGTCGACGCCGCCGTGCAGGCGATGTTGCGCGTCGGCGTCCAGCGGATCCTCTGGGTGAACATGCCGTCGTCGAACCGCCACTGGGTCGACATGGACAACGCGCTCGACACGGTCGCGGAGCACTACGGCCAGGTGACGATCGTCGACTGGGACCACTACTCGCACGAGCACTGGTCCTGGTTCCAGGGTGACGGGATCCACCTCGTCTACCCCGGCGCGCTCGCGCTCGCGGGGCTGCTCAACCAGGCGCTGGCACAGGCGACGTCGCCGCCGGCTCCTCTGCGGCCCGTCGAGGCCCAGTTGCCCCCGGCCGTCGTCGGCAAGCAGTACTCGACCCGCCTCGCCGCCGAGTCGGGCACGGCGCCCTACCGGTGGCGCTCGACGTCCGGTGCGCTGCCGCGCGGCCTGCACCTGCTCGCCGACGGCACGATCACGGGGATCCCGCGGCGCATCGCGCGCATGCGCCTGGTCTTTCAGGTGACCGACGCGCGCGGCGCCGTGGCCACGGTGCGGGAGACGCTCGTCGTCTTGGCGAGCTCGTCCGGGCCGGGTCTCGCGACGCACTGACGCGCGTATCGTGTCGCGCATGAGCGCACCGGCCGTCGTCGTGCTCGGCAACAACCTCACGCGGGCGCGCCGCCTGCTGGTCGCCGAGGCCGGGCGCGCCGCCGATCGTCTCGGCGCCGAGGTGGTCGTCCTCAGCGGGTGGTCGCCGGACGGCGGCCCGTCGGAGGCAGCGCGGATGCGCGCGCTCTGGCGCGTGCCGACGACCGTCGAGCTGGTGCTCGAGGAGACGGCCTCCTCGACCGCGGAGAACGCCGCGCGGACGCTGCCGCTGCTGCTCGAGCGCGGCCTCACGGAGGCGGTCGTGATCTGCACTCCCGCGCATCTCCTCCGTGCACGCTGGATCTTCCGCAGCATCTACGGACGCCACGGCGTCGCGGTGCGCTTTCGGCCGGCCCGGATCGCGCCGACGCCGGGCGCGCTCGTCTGGGAGCTCGGTGCGCTGACCGCGCTCGCGCGGCAAGTGCGGGCGGCCCGCGACGAGCTCGGGCGTCGATGAGCGAACCGGCGACGGCGGACACGCTCGTCTTCATCCCCGCGTGGAATGAGGAGGACAATCTGCCGGCGGTGCTCGACGCCTTGCGGGCGGCGATCCCGGCGGCGGACGTGCTCGTGGTCGACGACGGCTCGACGGACCAGACGGCGGAGGTTGCGCGGGCGCACGGCGCCGAGGTCCTCTCACTCGGCGCGAATCTCGGCCTCCGTGTCGGGATCGCCGCCGGCTACCGCTGGGCGCTCGAGCACGACTATGCGTACTGCGGCCGCGTCGACGCCGACGGGCAGCATCCCCCGTACGAGCTCGCCCGCCTGCTCGCGCTCGTGCGCGCGGACGAGTGCGACGTCGCGGTCGGGTCGCGCTTCGTGTCGGGTGACGGCTACGCGGCGTACCGCTACCGGCCGAGCCCCGCCCGAAGCCTCGGAACGGCACTGCTCCGCCGCGGCATGAGGCTCGTGCTGCGCCGGCCCTTCGGCGACGCGACGAGTGGTCTGTACGCGGTCAACGCAAAGGCGCTCCCGTTGCTCGCGGAGACGTTCGTCAGCGGCGCGCCCGAGGTCGAGGCGCTGATCCGCGTCGCCGGCGCAGGGCTGCGGCTCGAGGAGGTGCCGGTCACGATGGACGTCAGGGCGAGCGGTGAGTCGAAGCTGCGCGGCTCGAAGGCGGTGCGGCTCGTCCTCACGGTCGTCGGCACGCTCGTCGCCGCCCGGGTTCTCCGCTCGCGGCGACGTTGATGAAGCGCCGCGTGATCGCGGTCGCCGTCTCGGTCGCCGTCGCGGGAGCGGTGTTTCTCTTCGTCCTGCCGCAGATCGCCGACTACGGCGCCGTCTGGGGGACGATCCGCGACCTCACCTGGGAGCAGCTCGCCGCGCTCGGCGGAGCGACGTTGCTCAACGTCGTGACCTTCGCGCCCCCGTTCATGGCGTCGCTTCCGGGCATCGGGTTCGTGCGGGCGTTCGTGCTCACGCAGGCCTCGACGGCGTCGACGTACCTGGCGCCCGGCGGTGCCGCGGTCGGAGTGGCGCTCGCCTACACGATGCTTCGTGCCTGGGGCTTCCCGCCGGCCGCGGTGACGCTCGCCGTCGCGCTCACAGGCACCTGGAACCAGATGTTCCTGCTCGGCGCCCCGGCCGTCTCGCTGGCGCTGCTCACACTCGCCGGGGGGTCGAACCCGCTGCTGCAGACCGTGGCGCTGATCGGTCTCGCCGCGTTCCTCGTCGCGCTCGTCGCGTTCGCCGCCGCCCTCGGCGGGGACCATGTCGCGCGCCGGGTCGGAGATCTCGCAGCGCGCCTGGCGGGCCGGGGCCTGCGGCTGGTCGGGCGCGAGCCCGCCGGCTGGAACGGGGAGTCGCTGGTCGCATTCCGCCGGGACGCCGTCGGCCTGCTCCGGCGCCGCTGGTGGGCGCTGACGCTCGCAACGCTCGCCGGCCAGCTGAGCGTCTTCGTCGTGCTGGTCGTCTGCTTGCGCACGCTCGGCGTCTCGTCGCCCGAGGTCAGCTTCACGGAGGCATTCGCCGCGTGGACGCTCGTGCGCCTCCTCGGGTCGCTGCCGATCACGCCCGGCGGCATCGGCGTCGTCGAGCTCGGCCTGACCGGCGCGCTCGTCGGGTTCGGCGGCAACAACGACGGCGTCGTCGCGGCTGTCCTCCTCTACCGCGTGCTCACCGTGCTGCCGACGCTCCTGTTCGGGCTACTCGCCGGCGCCGCCTGGCGGCGGCTGCAGCCAGCTCCCATCATTAGATCGTCTTGAACCGCGCCCCGAGAGTCGAACCAGTCCCGGCGCGGACATCGCACTCCGTCTCGGTCCACTTCGATCCGGCTGGCACCGCTGAGGTCGGTACCAAATCAGGTACCAAGTCGTGTCGCGATCCGGCGATGCCTTGGACCTGTCAGCGCTCTCGGGGCAGCCCTGCGCTCGTGGTCGGCGGTGGCCGCGCTGCGGGCTATCTCGTCCGGGTTCAGCGACGAAAGCGGAGCGGCGCGCAATGCCCGCTGTTCAGCCGCTCGCAGCAGGCGCAGACGCGCAAGCCAGTGCGGCGGCCAAGGCGGGCGCTATCAGAACCCAGCGACGCCGCGTCATTCCCGGCGTGGCAGCTGGCTTACCTGCTGGAGACGATCGGCGATGCCGCCGGGCCGCACTGACTGCCCTCGGCGGTGGTCGCTGCTGGAGCGAGAGCTCGGTAGCTGGCGCGTCCCGCCGGGATCGAGACGGCGAAACGGCCGCTGGGTCCGGTTGCCAGCCGACGGAGCGTCTTCCAGCCGTGCGTCAGCCGGCGCTCGACAACCACCGTCACGCCGGCCACGCAGATCGATCCGCCGCCTTGGGCCTGAAGCGAGCCAAGCAGCTGGTGCTGGCCGTGGACGCGTAACGACAGCGATCGCGCGTATGTCACGGCGTCGAAGTTGGCGCTCGCGCTGCCGGTGTTGTTGAGCGTGCACGTCCCGCTGCCGCTACAGCTTCCACCCCAGCCGGTGAACCTCTGGCCGGCTCCAGGGGTGGCGGTGAGCGTGACCGGCGGCGTGAGGAAGGCGGTGCACGTCTGGGGGCACGAGATCCCAGCTGGGTCGCTGACGACGGTGCCCGACCCGGAGCCTGCAGTGACATCGACCGAGACCATCGGTGTCAGGTAGGGACTGTCCGAGAGGTCGGGGCAGCCGGGGATGTGGGCCTTGTAGTAGTCGTCGTGGTTGTAGTCGAGGACGGTATGCGACAGGTCCCAGGGAGCAGTGTGTGTTGCGTCCGGTGCGTACATGATGTCGGTCGGGCTGTCGTTGACGTGGTCGCCAAATCCGTCGCGGCTCTTGTGTGGAGAGCACGGTGTGGAGTAGCCGATCGCGTGCAGCACCTCGTGCAGGATCCCGAAATCGAAGTAGCCGGGCTGCTTCGTGCCGGTACCCCAGGCGTGGCACGGCAACGGATCGTGCGTCGGCCAGCCCTGGAGGTACATCGCTCCGAGCTTCGGCAATGCAGGCGACGTGGCTCCACCGCATGCCCATGTGCTGTGCCCGTCGTAGAAGACGGCGTACACCTTGTTCGGGTTGCTGAAGCCACGCGCGACGAGATCGTCGCCGATCGTCCACAGCGGCCAGGGATACGCGCTCGTCACCTGCGAGTCCGTCACCGGCAGGCGGAAGAACGTGATATCCGGAGCGCCGTGAAACGTGTCGATACGGAGGCCCTGGTTGCCGGTCTGACCCAGCATCCAGTTCTGGACGCGCGTGATCGACTGCTCGACCGTCGCGTTCGTATCGAGCTGGTTATCGGTCCCGTCGGCAGGGACGATGTACATGAAGTGCACCTGCGGTCCCTGGAAGTCGTCCGGCATGTCGGTCGTCGTCCGGTCACGCAGCGCCGCGGCTCCTGAGGGTGTCCGACTTCCTGTGTAAGCGGGTCAGGGCAGTCGG
>JABFWJ010000065.1 GCA_013362295.1 Thermoleophilia bacterium | reverse complement strand
TGCCGCTCGGCGGCCGCGAGGGCGCGCTGCACGGCGTGCTCTCCGTCTACGCCGCCGAGCCGCGTGCGTGGCGGGAGGAAGAGGTACAGGCGCTCGCCGCGCTCGCTTCGAATGCGTCCGTCGCGCTCTCGAATGCCGAGCTCTACCAGCGCGTCGCCGTCGAGCGTGAGCAGAGCGTCGCGATCCTCGCGAACATCGCGGACGGGATCGTCGCGGTCGACCGCGAGGGCGACGTCGTCTTGTGGAACCGTGCCGCCGAGGAGATCACCGGCGTCCCGGCGGCGGAGGCGATCGGGCGGACACCGGCGCAGGTGCTCCAGCGCGATCTCGAGTCGGAGACCGGCGGCACGAACCGGCTGATCGCGATCCCGAAGGGCGACCAGGATGTCTGGCTGTCGCTGTCCGAGGCGGTGATGCGCGACCCGACGGGCGCGGTCGCCGGCCGCATCTTTGCGTTCCGCGACATCTCCGCCGAGCACGTCGTCGAGCAGATGAAGTCGGACTTCGTCTCGACCGTCTCCGTCGAGCTGCGCACGCCGCTCACCTCGATCTACGGCTTCTCGCAGACCCTGCTGCGCGAGGATGTCGCGTTCGGCGACGTCGAGCGCCGCACGTTTCTCGAGTTCATCGCACGGGAGTCGGAGCGCCTGACCGCAATCGTCGATGCACTGCTCAACGTGGCGCGGCTCGACACCGGCAACCTGACGGTCAGCCTCGAGCCGACCGACGTCGCCTGGGTCGTCAGCGAGGTCGTGAGCAGCGCACATCCGAGCGGCAACGGCCACCGGTTCGTGGCCGAGCTGGACGTTGAAGGCGTCGCCGTCCAGGCCGATCCAGACAAACTTCGCCAGGTGCTCGATCAGCTCGTCTCGAACGCGGTGAAGTACTCGCCCGGGGGCGGGACCGTCACGGTGTCCGCGCGCCGCACCGACAACGTCGTCGAGTTGTCCGTCGCCGACGAGGGCGTCGGCATTCCGCAGTCGGAGCGCGAGCGGATCTTCTCCAAGTTCTACAAGGCCGGCGGCGGTCAGGGCACCGGCCTGGGCCTGTTCATCGCGCAGGGGCTCGTGCGCGAGATGGGCGGCAGGATGTGGGTCGATTCCGAGGAAGGACGTGGATCACGGTTCGCGTTCGAGTTGCCCCTCGCCGGCCGTGAGGCTGAAATGCAGCGCGATGGGTGAAATGTCGAGCAGAGAGGAATAAACGCACGTGGCCACACGCGTACTGGTGATCGACGACGAGGCCCCGATCAGGCTCCTCTGCCGGGTGAACCTCGAGGCCGAGGGCATGGAGGTGCTCGAAGCGGCGGACGGCCCGAGCGGCCTGGAGGCCGCGCGCGAGCGGGCGCCCGACGTCGTCCTCCTCGACGTGATGATGCCCGGCCTCGACGGCTGGCGGGTCGCAGAGGAGCTGCTCGTCGACGATCGCACTGCGTCGATCCCGATCGTGTTCCTGACCGCGCGCGCCGAGCTGAGAGACCGCGCCCGTGGAATCGACCTCGGCGGCGTCGACTACGTGACGAAGCCGTTCAACCCGGTCGAGCTCGCGCCGCTCGTGCGCAACCTGCTCGCACGCGTCGAGCGGGGCGAGCGGGACGACGTCCGCCGCGAGAAGCTGAGCGAGTTGCGGGCCTTGCTCGAACGCGAATAGGGCCCGCCCCCGGCCGGGCCCGATCCGCTTCCCGACGAGACTCAGCCCGCGAAGTCGGCGGTGACGACGTGCGCTCCGGAGTAGCCCTGGAAGGAGCCCACGAGATCGCCGACGCCGACGCGCGTGAAGGACGGCCGTAGGAGGTTCGCCCGATGCTCCGGGCTCGCCAGCCAGGCGCGGACGATGCCGCGCGCCGTCGCGCGGCTGCCGGTGCCCCAGGCGAGGTTCTCGCCTGCGAGCCGGCCGGTCACCTTGAAGTGCTGCATGCGCGTCCCGAAGGCGCCGTGCTGGAAGACGTTCGACCCGATCATCTCGCGGCTGTGCCAGCGCGCAGCGCGCTGCAGGCGGCCGTCGAACCTGAGCGTCGCGAGTCCATGCGCGACCCGCACGCGGTTCATCTCGCGGAGCAGGGAGGTCTCGGAGCGGGTGGTGCCGCTCGCCGCGAGCGCGGGGGCGGCGACCACGATCAGCACGAGTGCGACGGCGAGGGCCGCGAGCGGCGTCTTCGGCATCGCGGCAGGGTCGCAGGTTTATCGGTTGTAAACCACCCCCATTTGGGGGATCTTCACCTCGAAATCTCCCGGAAACTAGCGCGCCGTCTGCGCGAGGCCGATCGCGGCGAGCACGACGGCCGCGCCCGCCAACTGTCCGCCGCCGAGCGACTCGGAGAGCCAGGCCCAGCCGACGAGCGCGCCGACGACCGGCTCGAGCATCGCCACGATCCCGACGCGTGTCGCCGGGAGGTGCCGCAACGCGCTGATCAGGAGGAAGAACGGCGCGACCGTCCCCACGAGGATCATCAGGGCGGCGAGGAGCCAGACGGGCAGGTGCCAGGCGTCGAGGTTCCCCTGCAGCGACGTGGTCCGGGTGAGCAGGTGCGTGGGGAACGACCACCACGGATCGAGGACCGCCCAGAAGACGGACGCGAAGAGAAAGCCCCACGCGAGCAGCGAGACGGGATCCCGGTTACCGACCACGTGCTCGGCGAGGAGGACGTACGTCGCGTAGGCGAAAGCACCGGCGAGGGCGAAGAGCACGCCCGCGGTGGAGAGGGAGGTGCCCCCGAAGACGTTCACGATCAGGGCCAGGCCGGCCAGCGAGAGCCCGAGTGCGACCCAGATCCGCCGGCGGACCGTCTCCTTGTAGAAGAAGCGCGCCCACAGCGCGACGAGGAGCGGCGCGAGATACTCGATCAGCAGAGCGACGCCGATTGCGAGCCGGTGGAGCGCCAGGAAGTAGAACCACTGCACGAACGCGAGGCCCGCGATCCCGAACGTGAGGATGAAGGGCAACTCGCGTCGCGTGAGCCGAAGACGGCCCGGAGCGACGACGGCGAGGACGGCGACGAGGGCGAGCGCCGCTCCGAGCGAGCGGACCTGCGCCAGCCGCTCCGGCGAGAGGCCCGACGCGAGGATCGTCTTCGAGACGCCGCCGTTGAGGCCCCAGAGCACGGCGGCGACCGAGGCCATCAGGTAGCCGAGGCGCGGATGCCTGCGGTGGGCTGGTTGGACGGGGAACGGCGCTTCAGTCAACTGACCGGCGAACGTACCTTGTGAGCGTGAATGCGCAGCGGGACGTCGGTGTGGTGCTCTCGGGGGGCGGTGTGAACGGCGTGATGATGGAGGTCGGATTCCTGCAGCGCCTGCGCGAGAGCGTGCTCTGGCCCCGCATCGGGGTGATCTTCGGCACGTCGTCCGGGGCGCTGAGCGGTGCGATGGCGGCCCTCGACCGGCTGGAGGATCTCGAGGCGTTTCTCATGGAGCTCCAGCCCGAGCAGACGTTCCGCCCGAACCGCCTCTGGCGCCTGCCCTTCCTCGGGCTGCACGACTACGCGCTGCCGAAGACGATCGACGACTGGTTCGGCGGCATGACCGGCGTCGCGCAGGAGCTCACGCGGGCAGAGGTCGAGCTCGTGGTGGTCGCGACCGATCTCTCCGACGAGTCCGAGCCGGAGCTCGGCTACGAGCTCGTCTATTCGTCGCGCACGACACCGCCCGAGGAGCTCGCCCAGGCGGTGCTCGCCTCCGCCGCCGTGTCGGCGCTCGTGATGCCGGTGCGCGTCGGCGACAGGGTCGCGACCGACGGTGCGTGGGTGCGCAACTTTCCGCTCGCGCACGCCTACGACCATGCGGCGGTCGAGTTGATCGTCGCCTTCCGGTACCTGCCGCGCTACCCGCGGCTCGGCGTCGCCGCGCTCCAGCCGTTGCGCAAGCGGCTGATGCGCTTTCGCAAGATCCCCCCGATTCGCGCGTTCCTCTCCGAGATCGACGACGCCGAGGCGCGCGCGGCGCGCGGTGAGCCGGCGCACCTCGGCGACATGATCGTGCGGCTTGCGCGCGTCACAATCCGGCGCAACACGCACAGTGAGGAGCGTGTGGCATCTGCGATCGATCAGTCGCTGCGCGAGCTGCGCTCCCTGCGGCGCGATGTGCTCGACCTCGTCGAGGATCGCCGGTTACGCGCCGCCGTCGAAGCCCGCTTCGCCGCCGCCGACTTCCCGTTCCGGCAAGAGCGGATCGTCCCCCGGATCGTCGTCCGCGGGTCGATGGAGGGGGTCGGTCTCGAGGCGGGTCTCCGTAACCAGCCGCGCTGGTCGGCGGAGGCAAAGCGGGCGCTGATCCGCCGCGGCTGGGAGCTCGCCGACGCCGAGCTCTCGGCGATCGCAGTCGACGACGCAACCGGCCCCTACACTGCCTGGTGAACGGGACGTAGCTCAGCCTGGTAGAGCGCTGCCTTTGGGAGGCAGAAGCCGTCGGTTCGAATCCGACCGTCCCGACTCCGCAGAGCCGTTCGTCAGAGCTGCCAGTCGCCGCCGCGGAGGATCGGGACGGCTTCGCCGGTCGACGTCACCCCGTCGACCTCGAGCTCGTTCGAGCCGATCATGAAGTCCGTGTGGATCGACGAATGGTTGACGCCGCGTTCGACGCGCTCGTCGGCCGAGAGCTCGTGCGCCCAAGCAACGGCTTGCACGATCGCTGCGCCGAGCGCGATGTGAGACGACGCGTTCTCGTCGAAGAGGGTGTCGTAGAAGACGAGCCCGGTCTTGCCGACCGCCGAATGCCCGTCGACGAGCGCCACCTCTCCGAGCCGCGCGGCTCCGTCGTCGGTTGCGACGTGCGTGCGCATGACCTCCTCGCCGGTCGCGGCCTTCACCTCGACGGCGCAGCCGGCGTCGAAGCGCACCTCGAGCCCGCGCACGATGTTGCCCTGGATCTGCAGCGGCAGCGTCGAGCGCACGGTGCCCTCGGTCCGCCGCCAGTCCGGCGTCGTGAACACCTCCTCCGTCGGCATGTTCGCCACGTGCTCGATGCCGATCGACTCGTCGAGCGCCGCCTGCCATTCCGACTCGCGATGCAACCCGACCGTCAAGTCCGTTCCGGGGCCGCGGTACCGCAGGTGATCGAAGCGGCGCTCGTTCAAGGAGCGCGCGCGCCGCTGCAACCGGTCGATGTGCTCGCGCCAGGCGGCGACGGGATCGGGCTGGTCGAGCCGCACCGCCTGCGCGACGGCGTCCCACAGCCGCTCCACGTCGGGCTCGCCGAGCACGGTCTCCGCCCAGCCCTCGTTCGGGTAGGCGACGATCGTCCAGTTGCAGAGCCCGTCGGTCAGCTCGAGCGAGGCCTCGGCGACCTCGCGCATGCGCGACTTGCCCACGCGCCCGCCGTCGAGGTCGGAGAACAGCTCCGGCTCCGGATTCCCCGTGATCGCGCAGAGCGCGCCGCCGCGCTCCCCGAACTCGCGCAGCCGGCGCACGAGCCACGGCGGCGAATAACCGAGCTTTTCGTCGTCGGCGTGCTCGATGTGCGCGCGACGCACGTGCTGGTCGGAGTAGAGGACGTCGACGTATTCAGCGCCGGCTTCGTATGCCTGACGCGTGATCGCGCGGACGAGCGGCGCGTGCTCGATGAGGGCGTTGATGCCGAGCGTCTGCCCGCGCTGCAGATTCAGGCCCACCTGGACGGCGAGCCGCGCGTAGGCCTCGAGTCTTCCGTCCGCTCCCGACACGACCGAGAGACGATAGCGAGGCCCGGGTGCGCGGCCGAATCGACCCGTACACTGACGCGCCGTGACGCGCGTCGCGCTCATCGCAGCGCTCGCCCTCGCACTCACCGCCTGCGGCGGCGGAAGCGGGGCGAGCCTGCACACGCTTGCGAAGACGCGGTCGTGCCTCCTGAAGAACCGCGAGGTGAAGCTCGACCGGAAGCTCGACTTCGTCGCCAGCACCGCGACCGGCGGCGCACTGCACGTGAAGATGCCGCAGAACGCCGCGACGGTCGTGTTCGGCGAGTCGGTCGGCGACGCGGACAACATCAACGAGGCGTACCACCGTTTCAGGGCGAAGAACGTCGGCATCGAGGACATCATCCGCCAGGACAAGAACACGGTGATCCTGTACCGCACGCACCCGAGCGACGAGGACCTCGCGACGATTCAGAACTGCCTCAAGTAGCGCCCTCCTCGTCGAGGAAGCGCCGGAACCAGTAGCAGAAGACGACGAACAGCACGACCGCCTGTTCGCTCGCCATCGTGACACCGGCGATCTCCTGGTCGGCGAGCGCGGACAGTCCCCACACGCGCGGCCGGGCCGCGACATAGAACGCGTACGCCGGCTTCGGCAGGAGCGCGAAGAGCAGTCCGAGCGGCGCAGCGAGCACGAATGCGGCGAACGCGTACGCAGCACGCACGCCCGATTCGAGCCGCCGCGGAACGTCCTGCAGCAGCGGCCACCACATCAGAATCCCGGTTGCGAAGTAGCAGGCATGCTCGACGTGGATGAGCCAGCTCTGGTGCCGGAGCGCCGCGTCGTATACGAGCGGGATATGCCAGAAGAAGTAGTCGGCGAGCCAGAGCGGCAGCGTGACGGCCGGATGCGTGGCGACGCGCCAGGCGCTCCGTCGCGCGAGCGCGGCCGCCATCGGCGCCGACACGCCGAGCACCGCGAACAGCGGGGCCCACTCCGCAAGGATCACGTTCTGAAGCAGGTGCGCAGTCAACAGGTAGTGGAGGCCGAGGTGGTGGAGCGGCGTCCAGAACGCGACCGCGAGCAGCAGCATCGCGACCGCAAAGCAGACGATCCGCCAACGCGGCGCACCGAAGCGGCCGACGGCGTACAGATAGAGCAACGAGAGCGCCGGGACGACGACCGTCGTATCGACGTCCGCCTGCCAGGCGTACGGCGACTGCACGTGGGCGAAGACCACCGCGGCTACGCTAATCGCGCACGCGCGGGTGTAGCTCAATGGTAGAGCTCCAGCCTTCCAAGCTGGCTATGCGGGTTCGATTCCCGCCACCCGCTTGATGGAGGTGCGTCGAGTGCGTCCCGACGAATGGCGGGCCCTGCGTGATGTGCGCCTGCCGGCGCCGGCCTGCACGTGAAGGAGCTCGACGAGCGGATCGAGCGCGCGCTCGGAGCGCGGCCGGTGCGCTACGAGGCGCGCCCGGGCGGCTACTCGATCGCCGACCGATTCGCCGTGACGCTCGCCGACGGCCGCCGGGTCTTCGTCAAGTCGGCCGAGGCGGAGAACATGGCGGGCTGGCTCCGGCGCGAGCACGAGGTGTACGCGAGCCTCGGCGGCAGCTTCATCCCGAGGCTCGAGGGCTGGGACGACGACGGGGTCCGCCCGCTGCTCGCGATCGAGGATCTGAGCGATGCCGACTGGACGCCGCGCTGGGACGCGGCGCGCGTGGACGCGGTGCTCGCGTCGATTCACGAGCTCGGTGCGTCGGCGCCGCCGCCGAACACCCCGCCGGCCCGTCAGACGTTCCCGGAGCTCTGGGGCCGCTGGCGGATCGTCGAGTCCGACCCGGGGCCGTTCCTCTCCCTCGGCTTGCGCGACCGCGCCTGGCTCGACCGCGCGCTCCCGACGATCCTCGCCGCCGCCGAAGCCGCGCCCGTCGACGGCGACCGCGTCTGCCACCTGGACGTGCGCAGCGACAACCTCTGCTTCCGTGACGAACGAGCCGTGCTCGTGGACTGGAACTGGACGTCGCTCGCGAACCCGGCGCTCGATATCGCGGCGTGGCTTCCGAGCCTTCGCGTCGAGGGCGGACCGCCGCCGTGGGAGGTGTTCAGCGACGCCGGGCTGAACGACGCCGGCCCGCTCGCGGCGTTCGTGGCGGGCGTCTGGGCCGGGGTCGCGGGGCTACCGCCGCCGGAGACGGCGACGACGACGGTGCGCGAGCTGCAGCGCCGGCAGCTCGCCGTCGCGCTCGACTGGCTCGACCACGACCTCCTCTAGCGGAGGCGATCGGCGAACGGCTCGAGCTCGGCTGCGTGCAGGCCGATCTCGCCCGACTCCAGCGCGGCCCTCACCTCCTCCGCGAGCTGCAGACCTTCGTTGTCCTGGTCCGGGTCGAGCACGGTCGACACGCTCGCGAGCACGGACGAGCCCTCGCGCAACTGCACGTCGACCGTCGTGAGCCCGCTCTTGTCGTTGAAGTACGGATCGTCGGGGACGCCGACCCAGACCGTGACGAATCCGCCTCCCGGCAGCGTGGCGTGCTCGACGATCGGCGACGTGCGGAGGCTCACGCGCGCACCGTAACAACGTCCGACCGCGCCGCGATGCTGGCAGCCATGACGCCCGAGCGCGTGGTCGAGTTTCGCGCCCGCACGATTCTCCAGATTCTCCTGATCGTGATCGTGGTGGCGATCACGCTCGAGGTGATCTGGATCGCGCGGCACGTCCTCGCGTGGGTCGTGATCGCGCTTTTCCTCGCGCTCGCGCTGAACCCGCTCGTCGGCTCGATCGAGCGGCGCACGAGACTCAGCCGTGCGCCTGCGATCGGTCTCGCGTACGTCCTCGTGCTCCTCGTGATCGTCGGTGTCGGTGCAAGCTTCGTGCCGAAGCTGATCGACGAGGTGAACGGCTTCGTCCAGGCGACCCCGAACTACGTGCACGACCTCACGCACGGGCGAGGGCGCCTCGGGTTTCTCGAGCGCAAGTACCACGTCGTCGAGAAGGTGCGCGAGCAGGTGCAGAGCGGCGGGGCGAAGAAGGTGCTCGGCCTCTCGGGTGCTGCGCTCAGCGTGACGAAGAGCGTGATCACCCTGATCGCCGCGACGATCACGATCATCTTCCTGACGTTCTTCATGCTGCTCGAAGGTCGTAGCTGGACATCCAGC
>JABFWJ010000242.1 GCA_013362295.1 Thermoleophilia bacterium | reverse complement strand
CCCGCGCTGGGCGGGCGACCGCCTCTACGCGCGCGACGACGACATCGGCTGGACGACGCCCGACCAGCGCGCGCCGTACGCCGAGACGCTGCGGAGTGCAATCGAACTGCACGAATCTGGTTCCGCTGCGCGGAATCAGGTTCGGTGAGCGAGCTGATCCTCGAAGAGCACGAATCTGGTTCCGCTGCGCGGAATCAGGTTCGGTGAGCTGAACCTGATTCGGCGCAGCCGAACCAGATTCAGGCCGTTCGATCCGCCAACCAGGCGAGCGTCTTCGTCGCCAGCTTGTCGAGCGCTTGCACGCTCAGCTCCAGATGCTCGCGCTTCGTGTCCTCGAGCTTCGTGTGCGAGAGGCCGCGCAGGCTCTGCACGAAGAGCATCACGGTCGGGATCCCCGCGCGGGAGACCTCGGCGGCGTCGTGGAGCGGGCCCGACGGCAGGCGGTGCGACGTGCCGGCGACCTCGCGAACGGCCTCGTCCGCGAAGCCGATCAGCGTCTCGTCGAAGAGGATCGGCTCGATGCTCCAGATTCGCTCCCACTGCACTTCGATGTTCTCCTCGGCGGCGAAGCGGTCCGCCGCCTCGCGGGCCATCGAGAGCATCCGCGCGAGCGCTTCCGCGTCGAGGTGCCGCTGATCGAGCAGCTGCTCGGCGGTCTCGACGACCGAGGTGACGATCCCGGGCTTCGTGACGACGCCGCCCGAGGTGCACACGGCCCCGCCGCCGACCTCGGCAGCGATCTCGCGGATGTAGAGCGCGAGCTTGGCCGCGCCCGCGAGCGCGTCGCGCCTCTTGTCCATCGGTGTGGAGCCGGCGTGGGCGGCCTGCCCGCGCCACGTGAACCGCGAGCGCTCGACGCCGAAGGTGCCGAGCACGACGCCGAGCGGCAAGTCCATCGACTCGAGCACCGGCCCCTGCTCGATGTGCAGTTCGAGGTAGGCCGCGGCGTGCTCCAGCTGCGAGCGGGCCGCGAGCGCGCCGTCGAGGTCGACGCCGTGCTCCTGCACCGCGTCGGGCAGCGCGACGCCGTCGCGGTCCTTGAGCGCGCGCAGCTCCTCCTGGTCCTGCATCGAGCCTGCGGCCGCCGAAGAGCCGAAGAGCGACCGCCCGAAGCGGGCTCCCTCCTCATCGGCCCATGACACGAGCCGCACCGTCACGGGCGGGGTGCCGTCCTCGGCGATCCGACGGACGACCTCGACGCCCGCGAGCACGTTGAGGCAGCCGTCGAGCCACCCGCCGTTCGGCACCGAGTCCATGTGCCCGCCGATCAGCAGCGCGCGCTCGGAATCGCCTCGCAGCGTGAACCACTGGTTTCCCGCCTCGTCGATCTCCTCCTCGGCGCCCGTCCCCTGCATCTGCGCCCGGAGGAAATCCCGCGCGCGTTCCCAGACGTTCGTCCACGCGACGCGCTGCGCGCCGTTCTCGTCGCCGGTGAGCTCCCGGAGCTCCTCGAGTGCGTGCACCGTCCGTGAAGGCTGAAGCGCCACCCGTGATAAGAAATCAGATGTGACCAGGATCGTCACAGGAGCGCGGCGCGCCGTCCCGCGCGTCGCGACGACGGTCGGCGTCCTCCTCGCCCTCTGGGGCCTCTGGGAGCTCTACCGCTGGACGTGGATCGAGACCGGCTGGACGTGGCCGTTCCCCGTCAACGACACGACGCTGCCGCACCTGCACACGATCTTCGCCGCGCTCGGGAAGCACACCTCGGCCGGCCCGCTCCTGATCACGGTGCTGCTCAAGTCGGCCTGGTTCACCGCGAAGGAGGCGATGATCGGCTTCGCCGGGGGAGCGATCGTCGGCTTCTTCCTCGCCGTCGCGCTCGTGCACTCGCGGCTGATGCAGCGGGCGTTTCTGCCCTACATCGTCGCGTCGCAGACGATCCCGATCCTCGCCGTCGCCCCGATGGTCGTCGTCTGGCTGAAGGCGGGCTGGCAGTCGGTGGCCGTGATCGCGGCGTACCTCACGTTCTTCCCGGTGACGATCAATACGCTGCGCGGGCTGCAATCCGCCGAGCCGCGCGCGCACGAGCTCCTGCGCTCGTACGCAGCGAGCCGCTGGAGCGTGCTCTGGAAGCTGCGTGTCCCCGCGTCGCTGCCCTATCTCTTCAGCGCGCTGAAGGTGAGCGCGACGGCGAGCGTCGTCGGGGCGATCATCGGGGAGCTGCCGAGCTCGATCCAGGACGGTCTCGGCGGCGCGATCCTCAACTTCAATCAGTACTACTCGCTCGACCCTGCGAGCCTCTGGGCGACGAACGTGATCGCCGCGGGCCTCGGGATCTCCTT
>JABFWJ010000485.1 GCA_013362295.1 Thermoleophilia bacterium | reverse complement strand
CACAACACTCAGCTCGTTTACCATCGAGACGACGAAAGCCCTGCATTTGCAGGGCCTTCAACTGATGGGCGGTACTGGGCTCGAACCAGTGACCCCCAGCTTGTCGAGCTGGTGCTCTCCCAACTGAGCTAACCGCCCTGGCGCGGAGCCATGCTAGCGCATGCTCTGCGGCCGCCCTCAGCTCTCGGTGAGCATGCCGTGGAGGGCCGCGACCCCGTCGCCGGTCGACCTCGCGTGCATGACGAGCACGCCGTCCTCGCGCGCGAGCTCCCAGCTTGCCCAGGCGCAGCACTCGCGTTCGACGGCGACCAGCTCGCTCAGCTCCTGCTCGACGGCCGGCTCGTCGCGGAAGGTCGTCCGCAGGCCGTCGTCGGTCGCGACGCGGTCGAGGCCGGCGTCGGCTCGCAGTTTCTGCCAGCGGTCGGCCTGGGCGGCCAGATCGGCGCCGGTCAACGTGCACGCGACGATCGGTGCCAGCTCTGTCATGTCGTGCCTCCTTGTGGATGTCTCCACGATCGTGCATGTTCAAGTCGACTTGAAGTCAAGCGCGCGCTCCTGAACAGGCCCTGACCTCGTCGGAACCAGGACGCAGCCTGGTCATCCGGTCAGTGTGCCTGCGGATCGACGGCGATACGCTCGCGCCATGGCCAATGAGGTATCCCCGCTGGCGCTCCAGACGCGGATCGCCCCGCGCAAGCAGAACATCATCCTCGTCATCGCCGGCGCCGTCATGGTGGCGGTCGCGGCGGCCATCATCTATTCCTTCACGGGGTCGGACGACAAGGTCAAAGACGTCATCAAAGCCGAAGTCCAGGGCCAGCTCGTCACGCAGGACGTCGCCTGCCGCAAGCTCGACTTCAGCGTCCCGTCACTCACGCGGCAGCAGATCTACTACTGCAACGCGAAGGGCGTCACGCTCTACAACCGCCCGCGCGGCCACATCCACGACAGTGCGTTCACTCGCTGCTACCTCCAGGCCGTGAACGGCCAGGTCGTCGACATCTCGCACGCGATCTCCATCGAGGCGAAGATGCGGCACAAGACCATCCCCTGCCGCTAGAAGATCTCGGCGCACCAGGGCTCGACGTCCGTGCCGAACACCGCATCGGCTCGCGCGGCTGCGTCGTCGGCGAGCTCCTCCGCGCGTGAGCCCCACACGAGCTCGCGGAACGTGAACCCGCCGAGGTAGACCGAGCCGATGCCGGCGACGTCGAGGCGCAGGTCAGCCGCCTCGTCCGTGCGTTCGGCGCCGGCGGGCGTCACGCGCCAGCGGCCGGCGTTCTCCCGGAGAAACGCGTCCTCGACCTCGAGGACGATCTCGCCGTCATTGAACGTTCGCGCGGACAGCGCGCTGCCGACGTCGATCATTCGCACCCACACGCCGTCGTGGACGGTGAACTTCATCCGGCGCGGCTCGGCGAGGAGCTGGAAGAGCTCGTGGTCGAGCGGCAAGACGTTGGCGTTCAACTCCGACGTCCAGTCGAAGTCGAGCAGCCACCGCCACAGCTCGCGCGCGGCCTCCGGTGTCGGCGTGATCACCTCGACGAGGTTCACCGCGCCGGTGCTCGACCCGCCGCGCCAGTCCTGCTTCACGCTGTAGATCGCATAGCCGGCCGGCTCGCCGTCGAGCTCGAGCAGCGCACGGTGCTTCGGCCCACCCTGCCTGCGCCTTGGGTCGTCGAACAGGCGGCGCGTCTCCCACCAATCCTTCGAGCGCTCGAACATCCCGGGCCGCTGCGCCCGCACGCGCTCGTACAGCGGCGGGAACGTCCTCGCGGCCTCCTCGAGGTCGACGATCCGCACCGTTCCGCGGGGCTCGAACGGCGCGGCGAACGCCGACCGTTCGTGCGGGAGCGAGATCGAGCCCATGCGCGACGCAACCCCGTACCCGTAACGGCCGTAGATCGTTCCCTCGGACGCCCAGAGATACGCCGCCACGTCGCCGCGCGCGCGTGCGTCGGCGAGCTGCTCGCGCGTCGAGGCTCGCAGCGCGCCGCGGCGGCGATGCGTCGGCAGGACGCCGACGACCGTCACCCCGGCGGCGGGGACAGAGGCGCCGCCGGGCACCGACATCTGGAAGCTGAAGGCGCCCGCACCGCCGACCACGCGGCCGTCCTGGAACGCCGCGTGCATCCGCTCCATCTCGATCCAGCGCGCGAACCGCTCCGCGTCCTCGAACTCGTTCTCGAACCCGAAGGAGTGGCCGATCGCGTTCAGCGCGTCCCGGAGCTCCTCCAGCGAGGCGCAGGGCCGAACCTCGATATCCATGCTCTACCCTAGTCGC
>JABFWJ010000354.1 GCA_013362295.1 Thermoleophilia bacterium | reverse complement strand
GACATGCGTGCCGCCGCACAACTCGGTCGAGTAGTCGCCGATCTGCACGACGCGTACCTCGTCGCCGTACTTCTCGCCGAAGAGCATCATCGCGCCGAGCTTGCGGGCCTCCTCGATCGGCGTCACGAACGTACGCACGGGGATCGCTTCGAAGACCTTGTCGTTGACGATGCGCTCGACCCGGTCCCGCTCCTCCGGCGTGAGCTGCCTGTCGTGCGTGAAGTCGAAGCGGAGCTTGTCGGGGCGCACGGCGGAGCCCGCCTGCTTGACATGCTCGCCGAGCACGTCACGCAGCGCCTGGTGCAGGAGGTGCGTCGCGGTGTGGTTCGCCTGCGTCGGGAAGCGCGCGCTCCAGTTCACGACTGCCTCGACCCGCGTGTTCGGTGTGAGCAGTTCGCGGCCGGCGAGCTCCACGACAAGGACCTGGTCGTCGCCGAACTTCAGCACGTCGGCGACCTCGAGGCGCTGCTCCTCGCCGTCGACCACGACGTAGCCGGTGTCGCTGACCTGCCCCCCGCTCGCCGCATAAAACGGCGACTGCTCGAGCTTGACCAGCTGGCGCGTACCGGCCAGCGGCGCGGCCTCGACCACCGCGGTCAGCACCTTCGTCTTCGAGTAGCCGACGAATTCGCTCGCCCGCTTTCCGGGCTCGATCAGCTGCGCCGCGATCTGCTGCGTGCTGCTCTCGCCGCCGGCGCGCGAGATCTCGCGATGTTGCGCCATCAGGTCGCGGAAGCCGTCGACGTCGACCGCCTGGCCGCGCTCCTCGGCGAGCTCCTGCGTGAGCTCGATCGGGAAGCCGAAGGTCGCCGCGAGCGTGAACGCATTCTCGGCCGTGATCACGTCGTTCCCCGCGAGCTCCTCGAACACCTTCAGGCCGCGCGCGAGCGTCTCGGAGAAGCGCTCTTCCTCGGACCGAACGACGCGCTCGATCTCGCCCGCATGCTCCTTCAGCTCGGGATAGGCGTCGCCCATCTGCTCGATCACGACGGCGGGCAGCCGGTAGAGATCCCTCAACCCGATCCGGTTGGCGTGCTGGATCGCGCGGCGCAGCAGGCGGCGGCAGATATAGCCGCGACCCTCGTTCGACGGGACGATCCCTTCCGCGATCAGGAAGCTGACCGCGCGACCGTGGTCGGCGATGATGCGATGCGCCTTCGTCGCGGTCGGACCGTCATGGTAGGCGACGCCGGACTCCCGCTCGATCCAGTCCATGATCACGCGGAAACCGTCCGTCTCGTAGTTCGACCCGACGCCCTGGAGCACGCAGGCCGTGCGCTCGACGCCCATTCCGGTGTCGACGTTCGCGTTCGGAAGCGGTACGAGCGAGTCGCCCGGCTGCAGGTCGTACTGGATGAAGACGAGGTTGTAGAACTCGTAGTAGCGGTCGCAGTGGCCCGGCTGGCACGCCGGGTCGCCGCACGCGTGCTCCTCTCCGCGGTCGTAGAAGATCTCGGTGCACGGCCCGCAGGGGCCGATCTCGGCCGCCTTCCAGAAGTTGTCGTCGCCGAGCCGCACGATCCGTTCCGGCGGCACGCCGACCCGCCGCCAGGCCTCGATCGCGACGCTGTCCTCGTCGAGCTCGTAGATCGGGTTCCCTTCGTGCACCGTCACCCAGAGGCGCTCCGGGTCGAGCTGCAGGACGGTCGTGACGAACTCCCAGGCGAAGTCGACCGCTTCGTCCTTGAAGTAGTCACCGAACGAGAAGTTGCCCATCATCTCGAAGAAGGAGTTGTGGCGGTCGGTGCGACCGACGTCTTCGAGGTCAGTGTCCTTGCCGCCCGCGCGCAGGCACTTCTGCACGCTGACGACGCGGTCGCTCGGCGGTTCCTTCGTGCGCAGGAAATACGGCTTGAACTGCTGCATGCCGGCGACGATGAAGAGCGTCGTCTGGTCGTCCGGCGGCGGGATCAGCGAGTGCGACGGGACACGCAGATGCCCGCGCTCCTCGTAGAAGCGTTGGAACGCATCGCGCAGCTCGTTCGTCGTCATCGCCATGGACGGACAGTGTACGGCGGGCCGAAAGTCTCGAATCTGGTTCGGCTGCGCCGAATCAGATTCGGGCTTCGATCAGGCCGCGCGGTCGGGATCGAGCTCGTCCGCGGCGATCTCGTCGCGGATCTTCTCGAGCGCGCGCCGAATCAGCCGCGACACGTGCATCTGCGAGATGCCGACCTGTTGCGCGATCTGCGACTGCGTCAGGCCTTCGAAGAAGCGCAGGTGCAGGATGCGTCGTTCGCGCTCGTCGAGCACCTTGTACCCGGGTGCGAGCACCGCGCGGTCCT
>JABFWJ010000307.1 GCA_013362295.1 Thermoleophilia bacterium | reverse complement strand
CGGCCCCCGAGGACAGCCGCCACGAGCGCGGCCCCCGCCACGACGCCGGCCGCGACGTGGTGCGACCGCCGGCCGCCCGCGCCGAGGCGCGCGCCCACGAGTCGCAGCGGGAAGGCGATGCGGCGGAGCATCGACACCGGTACAGGCACTCTACCGGTGTCTAGACTAGGGGGGCAACGGTGAGCCCGCGCTACGACGTCCCGAAGGCCGCGCCCGAGCCGCTCCGGCAGGTGCAGCTGTTCGTGAACAGCACCGACGTCGAGCACGGTGCCGACTGGCTCCCGGACTGGTTGAGCGAGCGCGGCCTTGCGGGCGAGCTCGAGCGCGCGCGAGGGCTGCGCGAGGCGCTGCGCCTGCTCGTGCTCGCGAACAACGGCCGCGTGGTGGACGGCGATGCGCTGGCGCTCGTCAACGCCGCGGCCGCCCGGCTCTCGATCCGTCTCGACGCCTCTGGGGCGCTGAGCGTGTCCGGCCGGGGCGACGCGCTCGACGAGGTCGTCGCCGTTGCGTTCGGCGCGATGCTCGACGGCACGTGGGGCCGGCTCAAGGCCTGCCGCAACTGCCACTGGTCGTTCTACGACTACTCGCCGAACCGATCGGCGACGTGGTGCTCGATGCAGCTCTGCGGCAACCGGACGAAGACGCGCGCGTACCGGCGTCGGAAGGCGGCGCGCTAGACCCGGTGGCAGCCACCATCGGCAGCCACCGCACTAGACGGCGGCAAGCCGCGGCAGGTCGTTCGACAACCCGGCGCACACGGCCTGCGCGGCCTCGACGAACGCCTGCGCGGCGGCCGAGTGGTAGCGGTCGCGATGCCGCACCACCGCGAGCACGCGCGGCGGGATCCCGGGCAGGTCGCGCATCGCCGTCAGCTTGTCGGCTGGATCAACGGCCAGCACCGGAAGCACGGCCGCGCCGACGCCGGCGCCGACGAGCGCCTGGATCGTCGCGTTGACGTCGGAGCGGAACGCGAACTCCGGGTCGACGCCGCGCGCACGCAGCTGCGCCTCGACGCGCGCGAGCCCACGGCACTCGGTGTGCCCGATCAGCGGCAGGTCGCCGAGATCTTCGAGACCGCTGACGCGCGAGTCGCGCCGCACCACGAGGACGAACGGATCGGCCATCAGCTCGAACGCCTCGAACGGCCCGGGCGGCGTCGGCAGCTCGACGAAGCTGAGGTCGACGTCGCCGCGCTCGACCGCCTCGTAGAGCGGGAGGTCGGAGGCCGCCTCGGTCGGGCGCAGCCGCACGTCGGGCCAGTCCGGCGTGAACCTGCGCATCAGTGCCGGGAGGATCCGGACGCCGACCGACTGCGTGATCCCGACGCGGAGCTCGCCCGCCTGGCCGGACGCGAGGGCCGCGACGTCGGCCTGCGCGGCGTGCAGGCGCGCGAGGATCGCGTCCGAGTGCTGCAGGACGAGCCGGCCCGCCTCTGTGAGCTCGATCCGCCCGCCGCCGCGCGTGCGTTCGACGAGCCGCCTCCCGACGGCACGCTCGAGCGCCGCGATCTGGCCGCTGATCGCGGACTGCACGTAGCCCAGGCTCTTCGCGGCGCGCCGGAACGACCCTTCGCGCGCGACCGCCTCCAGCGCCGCCAGGTGCCGCAGCTCGATCCCCAGCCACGATTGATGCTCTGCCATGATTGCTCGGAGAGCATAGATCGCCTGAGCCGATTATGTCTAGGATCGGCCGGTGAGGCTCCGGTCAGCGTTGGGGGGCTCCGCCCTCGCGTTCACGGCCGGCTTCAATGTCGCGAATGTGGGGGCGGTGGCCGACCGGGTCGCCGCCTCATACGGCATCGGCCTCGGCGTCGTCGGTCTCTTCACGACCGGCCTGTTCGTGACGCACGCCGCGCTGCAGGTGCCGATGGGACGCCTGAGCGACCGGTTCGGGGCGCGCCTCGTGGGAGCACTCGGGCTCGTGATCGTGGCGGCCGCCTCGGCCGGTGCGCTGGGCTGGAAGCAGGCGTGGTTCGCGATCGGGATGCGGGTGGTCGCAGGCGTCGGCACGGCGGCCGCGTTCGTGGCCGGCGCGGAATACACGCGCGCGACGATCGGCTCCGCGGTCGCGCAGGGCCTCTACGGCGCGGTCAGCATGGCCGCCGGGGGACTCGCGCTCGCGCTCGTGCCGTTGTGGGACAGCTGGCGGGCGCCGTTCGCCTCGGCGGCTGCGGTGGCCGCCGCCGGCGTCCTCCTGGTCGCGAGCGCGCCGCGCGGGCCGGAGCGGCCGCCCCCGACGCGTGGTCTGGCGACGGTCGTCGACCGCAGGCTGCTGCCGCTCGCGGGGATCC
>JABFWJ010000007.1 GCA_013362295.1 Thermoleophilia bacterium | reverse complement strand
TCGGCGAAGTTGCGTACCTGGCCGGAGAAGCGAACGCCGAAGCTCACGATCGGATCATCGGCGACGGTGGCGGTGTCTCCGAAGCGAAGCCGCGCCCAGTAATAGAAGAGGTAACCGCCGGAGACAAACAAGAGCGCCCCGGCGGCCCGGCCGACGTAGGGCAGCGCCGGGCGAACGAAACGAGTTGCACCCTCCCGAAGCAGCGCAACCAGTACCGACAGCGCCATCAGCACGACCGCCATCCCGATCCCGTAGGCGACGAACGCCGTCAGCTTCGCGCTGCCGAGCGAGGCGCCGACCAGCGCGAGAAAGAGCGGCAGCGTGCAGCCCAGCGACGCCGCCCCGTAGCCGACGCCGAACAGGAGCATCGCGCCCAAACGGCGTTCCCGTCGTACCCGCGGACGCGCGTGCACGGGCAGCCGCACGCCTCGGCCGAGAAGTGCCATTACCCCCAGACCGGCGAGGATCGCGCCCGTGCCGAGCCCCACCCAGGGCACCGCGCTCGCGATCGCTCCGACGCCGAAGCTGACCGGCAGGCCAACGAGGATGAAGAAGCCGAGGGAGCCCAACGCGACCAGCGCGCCGACGAGACGAAGATGGCAAGGACAATGGCGAGACCGGCGAGCTTCTCGCCTCTGAAGGAGCGGAGGAAGAAGGCGATCCCGAGTGGCACCGCTGTGAGGGCGTCACCGAGGTTGTGGATCAGATCGGCCAGCAGCGCGACCGAGCCAGAGAGAACGAAGATCGCCACCTGTGCGCCCGCAGCGAGCGCGAGGATCGCGAGGCTGACTGAGACGGCCTTGACGCCCGCGTGCGAGCGCACGATCGAACGATCGACGAGCCCGTGTGAGTGGTCGTGCTCGCCGTGGTCGTGAGGCGCGTGCTCATGCTGTCGCTCGTCCGTCTCGAGAGGCTGTGATCGCTGAATGAGCCCGAGATGCCTGTGCGGGCCGCCATAGGGGTGGTCGTGGATCCGGCGTCCGTGTCGATGTAGTGCCGATGCGCTGGAGGCACTCATGCCGAGATACCGTAGCCGCGCCACGACTGGCTCTCCCCTCCAGCTCAGCCCGGTTGGCCCGACGCCATCCGTGCACAGCGCTAGCCTGGCTTCCCCGATGCGCCACCAGCCTGGGACGACAAACAGCCGGGCAGATTCGCGAGCAACTCGCGCGCGCTCAGACGGCTTGCCGGTCCGCGTCGAGGACCTCACGAACCTTCGCGGCGAGGATCGAGAGCGAATACGGCTTCTGGAGGAAGGCGCGAGGGTCCTCGCCGGTCCCGTCTCGTTCGCCCGCGTAGCCGGAGCTGTAGAGGACCCGGAGGTGAGGGCGCTGCTCAGCGAGTCGGCGGGCGAGCTCACGACCGTTCATCTGAGGCATCAGGAGGTCGGTGAAGAGCAGGTCGAGCTCGTCCTCCCGTTGGGCGAATTCAAGGGCCTGGTCGGGACCTTCGGCCGCGAGCACCTGATAGCCCTGCACGGTCAGCGCCTCGGCGACGAGGTTCCGGACCGCCGCGTCGTCCTCGACGAGCAGGATCCGCTCCGTTCCCCGACCGGCGTCGCCGACTTGCCCGGTGCCGTTCTCCTGCTCCGCGGGCGCCGCCGGATCCACCGCGGGGAGATAGATCGTGAATGCCGTTCCGCGACCGGCCTCGCTCTCGACGGCAATGTGGCCGCCGCTCTGCTCGACGATGCCGTAGACGGTCGAGAGTCCGAGGCCCGTGCCTGCACCGGGACCTTTGGTGGTGAAGAAGGGCTCGAAGATCCTTCTCTGTGTCTCGGCGTTCATTCCGATGCCGGTATCCGCGACCGTGAGCGAGATGTGCCGGCCCCCGGCACGGATGACGGGCTCCGTGCTGATGCGGAGGACGCCGCCGTCGGGCATGGCGTCGCGGGCGTTTACCGTAAGGTTCATCAGCACCTGCTCGAGCTGGCCGCGATCTGCACGGACGGGGTTAGGCGAGGGCGCGAGGTCGAGCGTCAGCTCGATGTGGTCGCCGAGGAGGCGGCCGAGCATCTTCGAGAGATCGGCGACGACGACGTTCAGATCGAGCTCCGTCGGCTGGATGACTTGCTTGCGGCTGAACGCGAGGAGCTGTCGGGTCAGGGAAGTCGCCCGCTCTCCCGCCGCGCGTACCTCCTCGATCGGCTCGCGCGCCACGGCCGCACTGCCGTTGAGCCGGGTGAGCGCGAGCTCGCTGTAGCCGGTGATGGCGAGCAGTAGGTTGTTGAAATCGTGGGCGATCCCGCCCGCGAGCCTGCCGACGGCCTCCATCTTCTGGGCCTGCCGAAGC
>JABFWJ010000313.1 GCA_013362295.1 Thermoleophilia bacterium | reverse complement strand
CGGTGCCGGTGTAGTCCATGTAGTAGCGAGGCGTCTCCGGCACGAGCCGGTAGTAGCTCTCGTTGTCGACGCCGCGGAAACTCAGCCTCGGCCCGAGGTGGTTGCCCTCAGCCGTGTGGTTGTAGACGACGTCGAGGATCACCTCGATGCCCGCACGGTGCAGCGCCTTCACCATGCCCTTGAACTCGCGCACCTGCTTGCCCGTCGCCGAGTACTCCGAGTGCGGCGCGAGGTAGCCGATCGACGAGTAGCCCCAGTAGTTCGTCAGCCCGCGGGCGTGCAGGAAGCCCTCGTCGATGATGTGGTGCACCGGCAGCAGCTCGACGGCCGTGACGCCGAGGTTCTTGAGGTACGCGATCGAGTCCTCGCTCGCAAGCCCGCCGTAGCTGCCGCGCAGGTCCTCGCGCACGCCCTGGCGCTTCTTCGTGAAGCCCTTGACATGCACCTCGTAGATCACGGTCTCGTGCCACGGCGTGCGCGGCCGCACCCAGTCGTCGTCCTCCCAGTCGAACGACGGGTCGATCACGATCGACTTCGGGATCGCCGGCGCCGAGTCGGTGCCGTCGAGCGTCAGGTCCGCCCCCTCGCCGCCCGGGACGTACGGCAGGACATTCGCGGCCTCCCAGTCGACCACGCCGTCGATCGCTTTTGCATACGGGTCGATCAGGAGCTTCGACGGGTTGAAACGTCGCCCCCTCGTCGGCTCGTAGCCGCCGTGCACCCGGTAGCCGTAGCGCTGCCCCGGCCCGACGCCCGGGAGGTAGCAGTGCCAGTGGAACGCCGTCCGCTCGTGCAGCTCGATGCGCTCCTCCCCGTCCTCGCCGAAGAGGCAGAGCTCGACACGTTCGGCGTTCTCGGAGAAGAGCGCGAAGTTCGTTCCTTCTCCGTCCCACTTCGTGCCGAGCGGGAACGCCTCGCCCGGCCAGACCGCCCGGCTCACGTCGAGAGCTCCACCGTCTTGGCGTCGAAGTCGGCGACGAGCGTCGTGCCTCCGCGCCGCATCGTCAGCACGCGGCCGTTCGCCGTGACGTCGAGCTCCCGCGGCAGCTCGTGCCGCAGGCGGATCAACTCCGCGTAGAAGGGGTCATCGGGCTCGGCCTGCGAGATGCGCGAGCGCTCGAACGTCTCCCTCGCCTGCGGGTCGGGAACCTCCTCGCCAGCGAACGACGTGAACGCCGCGAACTCGCGCTTGCGCCCCTCGCGGGTCGCGTCCGCGATGAACGGGTCGATGTGGTCGCTGAAGAACTGGAACGGCATCTGCTCGTCGTGCTCTTCGCCCATGAAGAGGAGCGGCGTGTTCAGGGAGAACAACACGACGGCCAAGGCTACGCGGTGGGCGTCGCGCGGCAGGCGGTCACCGACCGCGCGGTTGCCGACCTGATCGTGATTCTGCGCCGCGACGATCAGCCGCTCCGGCGCCGGCCTGGTCAGCTCGCGGACGAGCCCCGCCAGCGAGCCGAAGGACGCGTAGTAGCCCTCGTGCTCGCCGGTGAGCAGCACGTGGAGCTCGTGGTGCAGGTTGTCGAGCCACATCGCGTCGTGTCCCCACTCCTCGAGCGGACGGAAGTCGTCGTGGCCCATCTCACTCGTCACGAGCCCGTCCACCCGCTCGCGCAGCTCCTTCAGCACGTGCACCGGCGAGTCGTCGTAGATCGAGTGGACGGCGTCGAGACGCAGGCCGTCGATGCGGTAGTCGCGCGTCCAGAGCTCTGCGTTGCCGATCGCCCATTCGCGCACGCCGCGCTGCGAGTAGTCGATCGCGTCGCCCCAGAACGTGTCGTAGGCGTCGGTGAAGTAGGGGCCGAACGCACCGATCGCGTCGCCGCCGGGCCCGATGTGGTTGTAGACGACGTCGAGCACGACGCCGAGCTGCTCGCGGTGCGCCGCGTCCACGAAGCGGGCGAGCCCACCGGGCCCGCCGTATGCAGGGTGGGGCGCAGAGACGTAGACGCCGTCGTACCCCCAGCCGCGCTCGCCGGGGAACGTCGCGACCGGCATCAGCTCCACCGCGGTCACGCCGAGCTCCCGTAGGCGGCATAGGTGCGGAATCACGGCGTCGAAGGTGCCGTCTCGCGTGAACGTGCCGACGTGCAGCTCGTAGAGCACGAGGTCCTCGAGCGTCAGGGCGGGGCCCGGTGCGATCTCGAACTGCCTCGTGTCGACGACGCGGGACGGCCCGCGGATGCCCTCGGGCTGGTGCCGGGAACACGGATCGGGCAGCGCGCGCCCGCCCTCGAGCACGAACAGATAGTCGTCTCCGGGCCCCGCCTCCCGCGCGACACCCGCGTACACCCCGTCGTC
>JABFWJ010000220.1 GCA_013362295.1 Thermoleophilia bacterium | reverse complement strand
CCTTCACGGCAGCCCACCAGCTCGCAACACAGCTATGCTGCACGGAAACGCTCGGCTGCCGGAGTCCGGCATCGGCAAGCAGTGCCGCGCTGCTGGTTTGGACCACGTCGGCTCCGACCGCTGCAGCGAGTTCGGTGATGGCTCGACCGGAGGAACGCACGTCCTCGGCATCGCTTGCCAGCCACTCCAGCGGAAGACCGGTATCGATCAGCCTGATATCGCCGGCGTCCTCGACCTGCTGCTCGGTCGCAGGCGGTCCCATCACCGCGAGAATAGCCTCGATCCCCAGTGGCCTGAGTGCCCGCGCCAGATCGAGACTGTAAGTCCAGACGCCGCCGACCGTATCGGTGACGAGCAGGAGCCTAAGCTCGCTCATTCCGCCGCGCTCGCAAGCTCGCGATGAAGCTCGAGCCCGCGCTCAGCCGCCAGCCAATTCGCCAGCCGAGCGACCCCCTCGCGCCAGCCGCGCGCCTCCGGAAGGTCGAGCGCCTGTCGGACCGCGCTAGTGTCGGCGACGAACCAGCGCTGGTCGCCCTGGCGCCAGTCCTCGAAGCCGAGCTCGATCTTGCGGCCGGTGATGGTCCGCATTTCATCGATCAGCTCCAGTAGGCTCACCGCATTGGCGGGGCCGCCGCCGAGGTTGAAGGCACGGCCCTGCACCTGTTCGATGCGGTCGAGAGCGCTGACATAGGCATTCACCGCGTCGCCAACGTCGAGGATGTCGCGGACCTGCCGGCCATCGCCGTAGATGGTGATCGGCTTGTTCTCGAGCGCCCGGATCAGGAAGTGCGCGACCCAGCCCTGGTCCTCGGTGCCCATCTGCCGCTGCCCGTAGATGCAGCTCATGCGGAGCACGGCGGTGGGCACGCCGAAGCTGCGGGCATAGTCGATCACATATTGGTCGGCGGCGCCCTTCGAACATCCATAGGGCGTATGGAAATCGAGGGGGCGACTCTCGTCGATGCCGCTCCGCGCTGCGTCGCCCCTCGGCTCGTAGCGCCCGTCGAGCTCGTCGAATTCGATGTCCGCGAGGTCGCCATAGACCTTGTTGGTTGAGGCGAAGATCACCGGCACCGGTTCGCCGCGCGTGCGGACGGAATCGAGCAGGTTGATCGTGCCTTTCACGTTGATCTCGAAGTCCTCGCGCGGATCGACGAGACTGGTCGTCACCGCCACTTGCGCGGCCATGTGGAACACCGCTTTCGCATCGGCGGCGGCGCGGACCAGTTCGTCCTCGTCGCGCACGTCGCCGAGGATGTGCGTAACGCGTTCGTCATGGCGTTCCTTGAGCCAGGCGAGGTTTCGGTCGACACCCGGCCGAGAGAGAGCGTCATAGACGATGACCTCATGGCCTTCACCAGCGAGCCGGTCGGCAAGGTTGGACCCGATGAACCCGGCGCCCCCCGTGATCAGGATCGGGCGGCTGTCGGAACTCACGCGACCAGTCCCTTGGCCTCAAGCTCGGCGCGCGCCTGGTCGACGCGGTCGGTGGCCTCCTGCTCGGCGACCCATTCGGCGAGTTCGGCCAGGCCCTCGTCGAAGTCGCGTTCGGCCCGGAAGCCGAGCCGCTCGGCGGCCTTGCTGCCGTCGCAGAAGCAGTGGCGGATGTCGCCGATGCGCGACTTGCCGACGATCTCGGGCTCGATGTCGTTGCGGTTCATGGCACGAGCGATCGACTGAGCGACCTGCTTCACGCTGCGCTCGTTGCCCGAGCCGATGTTGAACACCTGCCCCGGCGCATCCGGGTGCACGAGCGTCTCGCAGAACGCCCGCGCCACGTCGCCGACGTAGACGAAGTCGCGGCGCTGCTCGCCGTCCTCGAAGATCATCGGCCGCTGCCCATTGGCGAGCCGCGACGAGAAGATTGCCAGCACGCCGGTGTAGGGGTTGGAGAGCGCCTGTCCCGGTCCATAGACGTTGAAGAGGCGGAGGGAGGCGCCTTCCATCCCGTACGCCTCGGTCATGATGAGCGTCTGCCGCTCCTGCACATATTTGCCGAGCGCGTAGATCGAGGCGAGGCTCGGCTGCTTCCACTCGGGCGTCGCCACGGGCGTCAGGGGGCGACCTTGCGCATCGGTCGGATCCCAGCTCTGCGTGTCGGACGTGCGCGGCTTCCGTTCGGCGTTCTGGACGAGGTTGCCGTCGTCGTCCCGATACAGCCCCTCGCCGTAGATGCTCATGCTGGAGGCGACGACCAGCTTCTTTACCGGCGAGCGGGACAGCGCTTCCAGCAACACGGCGGTCCCGCGATTGTTGACGTCGGTGTAGTGCTCGATCTCGTACATGCTCTGACCGACGCCGAC